>DATLWA010000034.1:0-41546 GCA_035576905.1 Gemmatimonadales bacterium | reverse complement strand
CCGGCTCGGCTTCGCCGGTCAGCTCGCCCAGGCGCTCGTGCCACGGCACCAGCTCGGGATCGGTCTCGGGCAGGCGGTAGACGCTGCGCTTCAGCTCCACGAGGCGCCAGATCGCCAGCGTGTCGAAGTGATCGTCCGGCTCGGTGCGCTCGAGGTGGAACAGCGCCGCCTCGTACTCGCCGCGGTCGTATAACAGGTTGGCGAGGTAGATGCGCGCTTCCCCGTGCTGCGCGTCGAGCTCCAGCGCGCGCCGCAGCCAGTGCAGCGCCGTGGCTTCGTCGCCGAGGCGATGGGCGGCGTAACCGACGCAGGCCGAGGCCTCGGTGGAGTCGGGATGGGCGCTGAGGGCGATCTCGAAGAAGCGGCGGGCGTGGTCGAGCACGCCGTCGCGGAACAGGGCGCGCCCCACCTGCAGCATCAGATCGTGATCGTCGCGGAAACCGAGGGCCAGAATGCGGTCGAACGCACCGACGGCGCCGCGCTTGTCGCCGAACTTGAGCAGCACTTCGCCCAGGCCGGCGAGGGTGTCTTCGTGGTCGGGGTCCAACGCCAGGGCCTCTTCGAAGGCGCGCCGTGCCCAGGCGTACTCCTCCCGCGCGACCCGCGCGTACCCCATGCCGACGTGGAGCTCCACCGCATTGGGGTAGAGGCCGAGCCCCTCACGGAGCGTCTCGATGGCCTCGTCGTATTGTCCTTCGTTGTAGAGCTGGTGCGCGCGTTCGTCGTATTCGTCGGAGCTCAAGAAACGGTCCGACATCGAACGGGACCCTCCGGGAAGGTTGCGCTATGATAAGAAAACCCGGGGCGTTACACAAGCGACCCGCCGCCGCTATTTTGGCGGACGTGACCGCCAACGTGCAGGAGCTGCCCGACGGCTCGGCGACGACGCCGCAGGGATTCACGGCGGCGGCCGCCGCCGCCGGTTTGAAGTCGGGCGGCGCGCTCGACGTCGCCCTGCTCGTCTCCGCCACCTCCTGTGCCACCGCCGGGGTCTTCACAAAGAACGCCATGCGCGCGGCACCCGTGCTCTACGATCAGGATCTGCTGTCGGAGCGGCCGGGCCGCGTGCGCGCGGTGGCGATGAACGCCCGGGTGGCCAATGCGTGCACCGGCTCCGACGGCCTCGCCGCGGCGCGCGCCATGGCCCAGGCGGCGGAGCAAGCGGCGGGCCTGCCGCCGCGCACGGCCCTGGTGCTGTCGACCGGCGTGATCGGCGTCCCGCTGCCGCTGGACCAGGTGGCCGCGGGCCTGCGCGTGGCGGCGGCGCACCTCGCCCCCGACGGCGGACTCGCCGCGGCGCGCGCGATCATGACCACCGACACGCGCCCCAAGCACTGCGCGGTCCGGCTCGACACGCCGGGCGGGCCGATCACCATCGGCGGCATCGCCAAGGGCGCCGGGATGATCCACCCCGACATGGCGACCCTGCTCGCCGTGCTCACGACGGACGCCGCCTGCGACGCCGCCAATCTCGCGCCGCTGCTCAAGCGGGTGGCCGATCGCAGCTTCAACGCCATCTCGGTGGACGGCGACACCAGCACCAACGACACGGTCCTGCTGCTCGCCAACGGGGCGTCGGGCATCGACCCCTCGCGCGACGGCGCGATGTGGAAGGCGTTCGAGGAGGCGGTACAGGTGGTGGCGCGGACGCTGGCGCTCGCGATCGTCCAGGACGGCGAGGGCGCCACCAAGCTGCTCGAGATTCACGTGATCAATGCACCCACCGAGACGGCGGCGCGCGAGGTGGGCCGGGCGATCGCGCGCTCGGCGCTGGTGAAGACCGCGATCTACGGCGCGGACCCCAACTGGGGGCGCATCCTCGCCGCCGCCGGCGCCGCCGGCGTCCCGCTGCCCGTGGACCGCCTGCAGCTCGAAGCGGCCGCCGCCGACGGCGATTGGCTCATGCTCGCCGCGGGCGGCGCCACCGCGCATCCCGACCTGACGCACGCTCGCGCCATCTTTGCCCAGAAAACCATCCGCCTCCGCCTGGACCTAGGAATCGGCCGGGCGGAGGCGGTGGTGTGGACGTGCGATCTGACTCCGGAGTACGTCCGGATCAACGCCGACTACACGTCGTAATTACGGCTTCTTGGTCGTGTCGCGGGGAGCCGCGGCGGGCTTCTTCGCGGCGCGATGCACGGGCTTCTTGGCGGCCGGCTTGGCCTTCGGCTTCGCCTTGGTGCTGTCCTGCGCCGGGGCCTGCGCCATGGGCTGCTGCGCCGGCGCCTGCGTGGGCTGCTGCGCCACGGCGAGTGCCGGGACTGCGACCAACGCGAGCGTCAACAGGGTGCGACGGATCATTGCGGTGTTCCTCCGGAGTGTGTTGAGCCGCGGACCCCACTGGTCCGCTGCAGTCCAGAGACCCACCCATCCCCCCACCCGTCACACCCCCGGCCGCTTGGCGTCGGAGACAGCCTTGGGAGCCGGTCGCGCCGGGGGCGGCAGATTGGGCAGCCCAGCGCGGACCCGCGCCAGGGCGTCCTCCCGGGTGCTGCCCCGCTGCATCTCATGGATCGCCGCGGTCGCCACGTCCAGGAAGCGGTCGTGCGGCACGCCCAGACGCGCCGCGTCGAGAATCAACTGAGCGGACGAGTCGGGGTCGAACTTGTGGGCGAGCAGGTCGGCCACCGCCTGCAGCGCGGCGGCGTGGGGCTCGCCGGGGAGACCGGCCACGACACGCTGCACCGTGGGCCCGGGGACGCCGCGCGACAGTGCCGTGGCGACGGCGGTGACCTTGAGCGGAGTGACGGGCGTGGCGTCGCCGGCGCGGACCAGCAGTGCCCGCGCGGCCTCCAGCCGGTCGCGGCGCAACCGCACGGCGAGGACGATGCGATCGCCGGAGACGTGCTTGGCGCCGCCCTCCAACGCCTTCTGCACCAGGGGCTCGGTCGGCAGGCTGTCGGCCGCCGCCGCCTGCACGATCGAATCGATGACGGGAATCACCTCCGCCGGCACACGCCCTTCGAGGCGCGGGCGGATCGATTGGGCCGAAAGCGGCAGCGCCGCGCAGACCAGCAACAGCAGCGGTCTCACCGGCTCGCGCGCCTCACGATCAACACGGCGTTCTCGCGTCCGAAGTCGTCGTCGACGTAGCGGCCCGCGTTCGGATCCGCCACCCAGCGCTCGCCGTCCACGACGAACATGTACTCGTGCTGGCCGACCGGAAGGACGACGGTGGCGCGCCACACGCCGTCGTGATCGCGGTCTTCCAGGGCGATGCCGCCGGCGCGCCAGTCGTTGAACGATCCGGCCACGTGCACCGAGTGCGCGCCGGAGGCGGGCAGCACGAACTCCGCGATGCCCTCCTCAGGACCGAGCTCGAGCGGCCCGCCGCCCGGGAACAGGGCGAACACCGCCAGGGCCGCCGCCAACGCGAGACTCCACACCGGGCGCAGGTGGAACGTCACCGCCTGCGGCCGCGCAACCCACCGCAGCACGCGACGCAGGCGCGACGGGCGCGGCTCCGCGAGGTGTGCCATGACGCGGGTCGCCACGCTCGCCGCCACCGGCGCCGCGGCGAGCAACGCCGCGACTTCGAGCAGCCGCTCGGCTTCGGCACGCAGATCGGGCGGCAGCGACTCCAGCGGCCGCTCGCCGTCCAGCGCCTCGTGCACCCGGGGATCGATGTGCGTCATAGTACCTCCTCATGCTCTTGCAGCGCGGCCACCAGCGCCTCACGTGCGCGATGCACCCGCATTTTCAGCGCCGGGATGCGATCGCCCGTCGCCTGTGCCATTTCCTCGTAGCTCAGCCCTTCGACGTGCTTCATGACGAAGGCCTCGCGTTTGTCGGGCGGCAACGTCGCCAGGGCGCGCTGCACCCGTTCCATCTGCTCGTTGCGCTCCACCATCGCCTCACTGTCCGACGGGTCCGCGATCGGCGGCGCGTCGTCGAGCCGCACTTCCATGGACGACCGCCGCGCCAGATGGCTCTTGCAGCGGTTCGCGACGATGCGATACAGCCACGTGCGCAGTCGCGCCGGATCACGGCAGCTCGCCAGGTGGCGGTACGCCCGCACCAGCCCTTCGGCGACGGCGTCGGCGGCGGCGTCGTGCTGGCCGAGCATCCGCGTCGCGAAGCGCAACAGACCGGGCTCGTAGCGACGGATGATGATGCCGAACGCCTCCCCATCCCCACCCAACACCCGGGCCACGACCTCGACGTCGGGGGGCCCGCCGCTCGCCATCACATAGGACCTGCCGGAAGGGTGTGAGGTCACGCTGGAATCAGCGTGGCCCTAACGCGCGGCGCGCGGCGTCGAGGTACGTCGCAGCGCGGGCGCCCTGGCCGTGCGCGGCGCCTGCGCACGCTTCGAGCGTCGCCTCGGCGCGCCGGCGATATCGGGCGTCCCCTGTATCCTCGGAGAGTTGCAGCAGGACGCGGGCGGCCCAGGCATTGGCGCCCGGGAGCAGATCGTCGAGCACCTGCTTGGTGCGGTCGGCGAGCGCCGGCGCCGCGGGGTCCGTGGCTGCTTCGTCCCAATAGCCGCCCAGCGGATCAGCGAAGTCGCGCTCCAGCACGGCGGCCAGGTCGCGCGCGACGTCGAGATAGCGGCGGTCGCCCGCCGCGTCGTATGCGGCGAGCGCCGCGCCGGCCACCTGCACCTGATCCTGCAGCAATCCGTGCACCGAGCCCCGGGGAGCGTGGCGCACGCCGCGGCCGCGCGTGTAGACGCGGGTCAACAGCGTGTCGAGCTGCGCGCGCGCGCCGCGCTCGGCCGCCGTGTCGCCCACGGCCGCGCCGGCCTCGAGCACCGCGCCGAGCACGTACGCGTCGCGATCCGCGAAGCGCGACTGCGGGTCGCTCAACGCGAAGTCGCGCACCAGCGTGTGGGTCAGCGTGGCCGCGGCCTCGCGATAGCGCGGGTCACCGGTCAACGCCCAGCCGGCGGCGAGGTCGCGCAGCAGCCCGGCGCGCACGACGGCCGGCGGGTCGTCGGTAGGGCCACCCGGCGCGAGCACGAGCCCCGAGTCGGCGAGGCGCTCGAGCGCGACGCGCGCCGTGACGAGTGCCAGCGTGTCGCCGCTGCGGCCGTACTCCGCGAACAGCAGCGCCACGGCCTGCGTGGGTTGGAATCCCGCGAGGGGCGCCGATGCGGCCGCCGCGGCGGCCAGCGCCTGGCGCACCGCCGCGATGTCGCTGCGCACGCCCTTGAGCTGCAGCATGCCGCGCGCCGCGGCCGTGCGCGCCACGCCCATCTGGCGCACCAGGGCGGCGTGCTGCAGCACCTCGGGACGCTCCGCGCGATAGCTGCGCGCCACTTCCGGCAACAGCTGCCGCAGGCCGCGGCCCGTGATCGGATCGTCCAGCGGGAAGAACGTGCCGCCGAAGAACGCCGAGCCGTCGGGCGTGAGGAACAACGTGAGGGGATAGCCGCGCAGGCCGGCGAGCGCCTGCAGCGCGTCCTGGTAGCGCTGCGCCAGGTCGGGGCGCTCGTCGCGATCCACGCGCACCGGCACGAACAGCGAATCGATCATCGCGCCGACGCCGGGGTCGCCGAACACTTCCCGGTCCATCGCGGCGCACCAGCGGCAATCGTCGGCGCCGATATACAGCATCACCGGGCGGTCGAGCTTCGCGGCGAGCGCGAACACGTCCGGCCCCCATGGCTGCCACGCCACCGGCTGGCGCGCCGCACGCGCGAGATAGGGCGTGGTCGCCTGCGACATGCGATTGGTGAGGGGCCCACGCTCCGCCACGCACCCGGCGAGCACGACGAGCACGACGGACCGGCGGAACCGATTCAGCGAAGCAGCCACGTCACTCCCACAGTGAAACTGCGAAACGGCGTCGAGATGTCCTGGATGAAGCGGTGCTCCGTCACGTCCGCCCGCAGGGCGAGCGGGCCTGCCACGCGGCCGATCACGCCCACGCCGAGGTTGACGGTGAACGTGCCGCCGCCGCCCGATGACCCGACGGCGCCGACCAACCCCGCGCCCACGCGCGGCGCGACGAACAAGCCGGGAAACACGGGCACCGCCACCGTCGCGTCGAGGTCGAGCGCCACCGGCACACCACCGCTGCCGAACGCCTCGGGGAACGTCGCAAACAGCACATCGACGCCGCCGTGCGGCGACAGCTCCGTCAAACGGCAGCCCACTTGAGTGGTATGGTCGCCAAACCCGGTGAGCACGCCCGCCTCGGGCCCGACAGCCGCCTGCGCGGCCGCCGTGCGCGGTGCCACGAGCACCGCGAGCGCGATCAGCGAACCTCGTATATTCCGGCCCATGACCGACGTCATTATTACACCCAAGTCGAACGGCCCGCTCGTAGTGGAGGGACCTGTCCGGGTGGTAGGCCCGGACGGCAGGGACCTGCCGATTCCGCCCTTGAAAGACGGGTCCCCGGCCCCGGTCGTGAAGCTGTGCCGCTGCGGAAGTTCAGCAACCAAGCCATTTTGCGACGGTTCCCACAAGCGGGTAGGGTTTTCCGACGCCCCGGCGGCTCCCACGGTTTGAGCTTGCCGTATTATAGTTGTGGCCGAAACCGGGCGGCTGCTGCGCCCGAGCTCCAGTGCCCCCGAACGGAGGACCGACATGGCGAAGGGCAAAACCCCGATGGCCGCCGATGAAGGCTACTGCGTGAAGTGCAAGGCGAAGCGCAAGATCTCGAACGCGCAGCAGGTGAAGATGGCGAACGGCCGTCCGGCTCTGAAGGGCGTGTGCCCGGTCTGCGGGACGGGGATGTTCAAGATTCTGCCGCCGTCCAAGTAAGCAGGCTGGGAACCGACCACCGACGACTTGCGACCCCCGGCGGGCTTCCGCCGGGGGTCTTCACTTTCCCACCCGGCGCGATCCGGCTCCGTTGTAGGCGTACCGGAAGGTCACGCACGCGGTGCCCACATCCTTACAGTAGTAGGCGAGGAGCGCGAGCTTGGCATAGCGACCGCCGGCCGTGCGCACCGCGTAGACATGCCCCTTCGATGTGAGCAGGTGGCTGAGCATGGAGTATTCGTACCACTTCCCCACTCCGGGATTCACCGTATCGGGCCCCGTCAGGTTGGCGCGATAGCCCGTGTCGGGCAACTCGCGCACCGAATCGAACGGCACCGGCCCCAGGTCGGCGATGCCCGCACCCGGGCTCGCGATGAGGCGGAAGCGGCGGAACGCGAGGTCCCACTTGCCGTCGGTCACAACGGCGTTGCGCGCGAAGTCGAACGTCAGCCAGCGGTCCCCGTCCGAAGCGTCGAGCGTGTAGGTGGCGGGACCGACGAGCGAATCGCCTACGGGCGCGGGGCGCGCCACGCTGAGGGCGTAGGGCGGAAATTCCGGTTTGGCGAGCGCACCGATCAGAATCGCCGCGATGAGCAGGACGAATGCGGCGGCCAGCACCCACAGCAGAATCGGCGGGCGGGCGGCGCCCGCCGCCGGGCTCACTGCTCCGCCATGAACGGGTAAGTGAAGTCGCGCGGCGGCACGAAGTTCTCCTTGATGGTGCGCGGCGACGTCCAGCGGATCAAATTGAAGAGCGAGCCCGCCTTGTCGTTGGTGCCGCTGGCGCGCGCGCCGCCGAACGGCTGCTGGCCCACCACGGCGCCGGTCGGTTTGTCGTTGACGTAGAAATTGCCCGCCGCATAGCGCAGCACGCGCTGTGCCTCGGCCACCGCGGCGCGATCCTGCGAGAACACGGCGCCGGTGAGCGCGTACGGCGAGGTGCGGTCCACCAGCGCCAGCGTCTCCGTCCACTGCTTCTCGGGATAGACGTGGAGCGTGAGCACGGGCCCGAAGATTTCTTCGCACATCGTGCGGTAATTGGGGTCGTCGACCTGCAGCAGCGTCGGCTGGATGAAATAGCCGTCCGCGTCGTCGCAGCCGCCGCCGAACAGGACCTGCACGCCGCTCGCTTTCTTGGCGCCGTCGATATAACCCTTGATCTTGTCGAAGGCGCGCTTGTCGATTACGGCTCCCATGAAGTTCCGGAAGTCCGTGATATCACCAACCTTCACCGACCCCAGCATGTCGATGACGCGCTCCTTGACCTGGGGCCAGAGGTTGGCGGGCACGTAGGCGCGCGACGCGGCGCTGCACTTCTGGCCCTGGTATTCGTACGCCCCGCGGACGATGGCCGCGGCGAGCGCCGCGGCGTCCGCGCTGGGGTGCGCCAGGATGAAATCCTTGCCGCCGGTCTCGCCCACCAGGCGCGGGTAGTCGGCGTACTTGGGGAGGTTCGTTCCGACCTGCTGCCACAGCGCCTGGAACACCTCGGTCGATCCGGTGAAGTGGATGCCGCCGAGCCGCGGGTGGTTCAGCACGATCTCCGAGACCTGCGCCGCGGGGCCGGGGATGAAGTTGATGACGCCGGGCGGCAGCCCCGCCTCTTCCAGCACCTTGAGGATGAAGTAGTTCGAATACGCCGCCGTGCCGGCGGGCTTCCACACGACCGTGCACCCCATGATCGCGGGCGCGCTGGGGAGATTGCCGCCGATGGACGTGAAGTTGAACGGCGTGATGGCGTAGACGAACCCCTCGAGCGGGCGGTATTCCAAGGCGTTCCATTGGCCGGCGGGCGACAGCGGCTGCTCGGCATCGAGGCGCTCGGCGTAGTGGAGATTGAACCGCCAGAAGTCGATCAGCTCGCACGCCGCATCGATCTCCGCCTGGTGGGCCGTCTTCGACTGGCCCAGCATGGTGGCCGCGTTCACGGGCGCGCGGTGCCGGGTCGCCAGCAGATCGGCAGCCTTGAGGAAGACCGCCGCGCGGCGCTCCAGCGTCCAGCCCGACCATTCCGCCCAGGCAGTGCGCGCCGCTGCGACTGCGGCCTCGATCTCCTTTGCCCCCGCCTGATGAATCTTGGCGAGTACGTGGTGGTGGCAGTGCGGCATCACGGCGTCGACGGTCTTGCCCGTCCGCACTTCCTTGCCGCCGATCACGAGGGGGATCTCGATCTGGCGCCCGGAGAGGTCGCGGAGGGTCTGCTTGAGCTGGGCGCGCTCGGCGGTGCCGGGCGCGTATGAGAGGATCGGCTCGTTGACTGGCTGGGGGATCTTGGAGGTCATGCTGGAATCTAACCGGGTCGGGAACTGATGGTTGTTCTGTAGATATGCTCGATCCCCGCACCAAGATCGGTCACGTCCACCTGACCGTTTCCGACCTCGACCGCGCGTTGGCTTTCTATCGCGACGCGTTGGGTTTCGAAGTCACCACTCGCTATGGCGCCGACGCCATCTTCCTCTCCGCCGGCGGCTATCATCACCACATCGGGCTCAACACGTGGGCGGGACGCGGCGCGCCGCCGGCCGCGCCGGGGACCACCGGCCTGTATCACTTCGCGATTCTGTTTCCCGACCGCAAGACCCTGTCGCAGGCCGTGCGTCGCGTGCTCGACGCCGGCTATCCGCTCGAAGGCGCGTCCGATCACGGCGTGAGTGAGGCGATCTACCTGCGCGATCCCGACGGCAACGGCGTGGAGCTGTACCGCGACCGGCCGGAAGCGGAATGGCCGCGTGCGCCGGACGGAACGCTCCGGATGCACACGCGGCCACTCGACCTCGACAAACTGCTCCAGGAAGCGTAACGCGCTAGCGATTCGCCTTCAGTAATTCCGGCGATACTTTCGTGGCTGCCACGACCGGCGGCGTGGTGCGCTGGCCGCGCGGAATCATCCCCGTGAGGTTCGCCAGCTCGAGCGCGGAGACGGCCATCACCGTCGACGCCTGCCGCAGGTCCCAGTCGATCGCCTTGTCCCACGTGTCCGACTGTGAGTGGTGCGTGTGGTTGTAGCCCCGAGTGATCTGATTGAAGTTGAACCCGGGTACGCCGTAGGGCAGGAACGACAGGTGATCGGTGCCGCCCTTGAAGCCGTCGGTCACCTCGTCGGCGTTGAAGTCGTGCACCGGCGCCAGAATCGCCCGCCACAATCCGAACAGCTCGGGCCGGCCCTGCAGCGCCTGGCCGGTGATGGCGCCGGCGCCGTTGTCGAGCACGATCACCGCCTGAATCGAATCGGCGTCGCCGGCGTGCTGCTCGGCGTACTTGCGCGAGCCGATCAGTCCTTCCTCTTCACCCGTGAAGAGAATGAAGCGGATCGTGCGTTTCGGTTTGATCCCCGACTGCGCGATGATGCGCGCCGCCTCGAGCGTCGCCGCGGAGCCCGTGCCGTTGTCGGTCGCCCCGGTGCCCAGGTCCCAGGAATCGAGATGGGCGCCCACGATCACAACCTGCCCCGGATGCTCCGTGCCGCGGATCTCGGCGACGGTGTTCCACTGCGGCACCGAGTCTTTCATGTTGATCGCATTCGCGATGCTGGCCTGCAGCTGCGGCGTGATGCCGAGGCCGAGCAGCCGCTCGAACATCGCGTACTCCTCGTGCGCCACGACCACTTGGGGCAGCGGCAGCACGCGCGTCGGTGAGCCGCTCATGTTGAGCAGGTCCTGCTCCTTGCCCGCGTCGAGCAGGATTCCCAACGCGCCGGCGTCGCGCAGCAGGAACGGCTGGTCGGCGTTGAATTGCTGCTGCCGCGCCCGCGCCGCCGAGTCGCGCGGCGCGCCCTGCTGGAAGCCGCGGAAGAAGTCGCGCTGGCGCTGCGAGTCGGCGGCGGTCATCGGCGGACCGTCGTTGTTCCACACCAGCGACGCCGCGCGCAGCATCACCCACGCGCCTTTGACCTTCCCCTTGTTGGCGGCGAGGCTTTCCGGCGTGCTCGCGTCGATGCGGACGACGGGGCCGCTCGCGGGCTTCCCGCCCGTGCCCGGCGCCCACGCCCAGCTCGCCGCCACCACATCGTGCGCGCGCGGGGCGGTCATCCGCATCCACATCGGCCCGCGCTCCCACGTGCCGCCGAAATTCCACTGCTCGAGGTGGGCGTCGAGGCCGTAGGCCTGGAACTGCTTCATGGTCCAGTCGTTCGCGGCGCGCGCGGCGGGCGACCCCGTCAGCCGCGGTCCGATCACATCTGTGAGGTACTGCAGGCTCTTCATGACCTGGGACTTGTTCATGCCCTGGTCGATGAGGGCACCGACACCGGTCGTGTCCACGGTGATGCCGGGGACGCCCGTCGTGCGCGGAGCGCCGCCGCCCTGCGCGGCGAGCGGTGTGACGGCGAGCGCGGCGCCGGCGAGCGCGGCGGCAGCGCAACGGAGAAGGTTCACGGTTCACGACTCCTGGTGAATGAAAACAGTTAGGGGATGACGGTAAATGAAGACTCACTAGGGTACGCGCGATTCGGGGCATCCGTTAGGGTCTTGTCAAACCGGCTCCCTGAGCGCCGGTGCGGGGTAAACTCTCCGGTTACGCGCACCCACTTCGGAGGTCTCGATGCCGTCGCATGGTCCGTCCATTTTCATCGCATTCGGTGCCGTGTGCCTCGCCGCCTGCGGCGGCGGCGGCGGCGGCACCCCGCCGCCTCCCCCGGCGAGCCAGATCGCCAAGTTTGCGGGCGACAGCCAGATCGCCAACGTTGCAACGCAGGTGCAGCTGCAGGTGCTCGTGACGGACACCGGCGGCCACGCGGTCGCGGACGTGCCCGTCGCCTGGGCGGCCGTGGGCGGTGGGTCGGTCTCCACGGCGTCGAGCAACAGCGATGCTCTGGGCGTCGCCAGTATCATGCGCACGCTCCCCGCGAGCGCCGCCACCGTCACCACCACGGCGACGAAGGTCGGATTGACGGGATCGCCCATCACGTTCACATCGGTCGCGCAAGTGAACGGCGCGTACCGCATTCAGAAGTTCGCCAACGACAGCCAGACCGACACCGTCCTGGCACAGCTGGGCAATCCGTTCCGCGTGCACGTGCTCGACTACCAGAACAACAACGTCGCGAGCTACACGGTGAACTGGGCCGTGACCAGCGGCGGCGGCTCGGTCGGCGCGCCGACCAGTAATACCGACGGCTCGGGCGTGGCGCAGATCTTCCGCACGCTGGGCGGCACCGCCGGCAACCAGAACGCGCAGGCGACCGTGACGGGATTGATCGGCTCGCCGATCACATTCACGGGGATCGCGACGCCGGGCAATCCGGCGAACCTCGCGTTCAACAGCCAGAGCGCCACGGTCGGGCAACATGCGGCGAACGTGACGCTCAGTGTGAAAGCCAGGGATGCGCATGGCAACGGCGTCGCGGGCGTCCGCGTTGATTGGGCAGCGACCTTCGGCGGCGGATCGGTGACCCCGAGCATCGATACGACCAACGCGCTTGGCCTGGCGACGGTGTCGCACACCCTGGGCAGCACCGACGGACCTGACTCCGTGACCGCAACGTCCACACCCGCGCTCTCCGGATCACCGGTCTCCTTCGCCACGACGATCACGACCGCCCCTGCCTCGGCGACCGACTCCGTGCTCAACGACCTCTTCAAGCCCGACACGATCACGATTGCGTCGGGCGGGACCATCACCTGGAAGTGGAACAGCGGTGGGATCGGACACAACGTCACCTTCGAGAATACCGGCGTCCTCGGAAGCGGGTCCGCGACGCAGTCGGGGACCCCGACATTCGTCAAGACGTTGACAGGTGTCGCCCCGGGGACCTACCGCTTCGAATGCACGATTCATGGTTCGGGTTACACGGCCGGCATGGTGGGCGTGATCATCGTGCAGTAGCTATCGCGCCGGCGTTCCGGGTGTTACAGCCTGGAGCGCCGGCGCTCTGGCGTCCGTCCTCGGCCCGCCGCAGTCTTTCCTTTCCTTACTAATGAGGCTGTTGCACCACATGCGCTTTCCCACGCTGTGCGCCTTGGCGCTCGTCACCGCCCCGCTCGCCGGCCAGCAGGCGGGCCCCTGGGATCTCGTCGCGCGGACGTTCGCTCGCGCCACTCCCGCCACCGGCGACGTGTACCGCGTCACGTTCCCCCGCAGCGATCTGGCGGTGAAAGTCGGCGACGTCACGCTGCAGCCGGCGCTGGCACTGACGTCATGGGCCGCCTTCGCGGGTGCCACCGATGCGGCCGACGTGATGGGCGACCTCGTGCTCACCGAGGCAGAGCTGCCCATCGTGACGGCGAGCTTGCTCGACGCGGGCTTCGAGGTCACCGCCATCCATCACCACCTGCTGGGCGAAGCGCCACGGATCTACTATCTGCACTATCACGGCCGCGGACCTGCCGCCGACCTGGCGGGAACGCTGCGCACCACCCTCAGCCGCACCGGCACGCCGCTCGGGCCTCCGGGTCCGGCGGCCGCAACCGCCGCGACACTCGACACCGCCGCCTTGTTCGCCGCCCTCGGCGAGCACGGCCGGGTCACGGGTGACGTCGCGAGCGTGGGAGTCGCCACGTCGGGCAGCCATCCCACGATGGACGGGCGGCTCGTGCCGCTGGCCCAGGGACTCGCGACGGCTATCAACATTCAGAGCGTCACCCCCGCTCGCGCCGTGGCGACGGGCGACTTCGTGGTGACCGGCGCCCGGCTCCGGCCCCTGTTGCGCGCGCTCACCATGTCGGGCATCCGGGTCACCGCGGTCCACAATCACCTAGTCGGTGAAGAACCGCGCGCGTTCTTCATTCACTTCTGGGCCGACGGCGCGCCGCTCGCGGTGGCTCGCGGGCTCAAGGTGGCCATCGACTCGGCGAAATAGTCGGCGCAGATTATCCCCCGCCACCATACACGGAGTCTCACGTGATCGCCGTTCTCTTCGCTCTCGCCCTGCAGCAGCCCGTCGCTCCCATTCGCGGTTTCCCCCGCGCCCAGGTCGCGGGCGAGCGGCGCCGCGAGGAGATGCTCGCCGCCGTGCCGCGCCGCGACACGTTGCGCGCGCAGATGGAGCTGCTGGCCGCCGTGCCGCACGAGGCGGGCACCGACCGCTCGCGCGCCGTGGCCGAACGGATTCTCGCGCGGTGGCGGAGCTTCGGGCTGGACGCGAAGATCGAGCAGTTCGCCGCGTTGATGCCGCGCCCCGTGCAGCGCTCGCTCGAGATGGTGGCCCCGGAGCAGTACACCGCCCTCCTCAAGGAGCCGGCGCTGTCCGACGATCCGACGTCGGGTCAGACCGATCAGCTGCCCACGTTCAACGCCTATTCCCCCGACGGTGACGTGACGGGCGAGCTGGTTTACGTGAACTACGGCGTGCCCGCGGACTACCGCATTCTCGACAGTCTCGGCGTCAGCGTGAAGGGCAAGATCGTGATCGCGCGCTACGGCGGCTCGTGGCGCGGCATCAAGCCCAAGGTCGCCGCCGAGCACGGCGCGATCGGCTGTCTGATCTACTCCGACCCGCGCGACGACGGGTTCTTCGTGGACGACATCTACCCCAAGGGTCCGATGCGGCCGTGGCAGGGCGTGCAGCGCGGCAGCGTGATGGACATGCCCACGTACCCCGGCGACCCGCTGACGCCCGGTTGGGGCGACGTGCAGGGCGCCCGCCGGTTGCCGCTCGCTGAGGTGAAGACGATCGAGCCGATCCCCGTGCTGCCGATTTCCTACGGCGACGCGCTGCCGCTGCTCAAGAATCTGGGCGGGCCCACGGCACCCGAGCGCTGGCGCGGCGCGCTGGGGATCACATATCACATCGGCGGCGGGCCGGCGAAGGTGCACCTCGCGGTGAAGTTCGACTGGCAGGTGCGGCCGCTGTACGACGTCATCGCCACCATTCCCGGAGCGGTCTGGCCCGATCAGTGGGTGATCCACGGCAACCATCACGACGCCTGGGTGAACGGCGCCAACGATCCGATCTCCGGCCAGGTGGCCCTGGGCGAGACGGCGCGCGGTCTCGGCGCGTTGCTCAAGAGCGGCTGGCGGCCCGCGCGCACGATCATCCTGGCGGCGTGGGACGGCGAGGAATGGGGCCTGCTGGGCTCGACGGAGTGGGCCGAGGCGCACGCGGCCGAGCTCGCCACCAAGGGCGTCGCGTACTACAACTCCGACACCAACGACCGCGGCTGGCTCGGCGCGGCGGGGTCGCACGCGCTCGAGACGTTCGTGAGCGAGCTGGCGCGCGACATGCGCGACCCGGCGACCGGCAAGAGCGTGCTCGACGCGTGGCGCGCGCATCAGCGCGACCAGAAGGAGGACACAGTCTTCCATATCGACGCGCTGGGATCGGGATCCGATTACACGGCGTTCATCGATCATCTCGGCATCGCGTCGCTCAATGTGAGCTACGGCGGCGCCACGCACGATGGGATCTACCACTCGATCTACGACAGCTACACGTTCTACGAGCGCTTCCTCGACACGTCGTTCGTGTACGGCGTGGCGGAATCGCAGACGATGGGCGCGGCGCTGCTGCGTATGGCCGACGCGCCGGTGCTGCCGTTCGACTTCACCGCCGCCGCGCGCACCTATCGCGGCTACGCGGCCCAGCTCGATTCGCTCGCCGGCAAGAACGACTCGACCAAGGGGCTCGACCTCGGCGCCGTCCGCGCCGCCCTCACCCGTCTCGACAGCGCCGCGGCACGATACGAGCGAGCGCTCGCGGCGCTCGACGCGCTGCCCGACGCGGGCGTCACCGCGCGGCGCCGCGCGCTGGCGGACGTGAATCGGCTGCTCTACACGAGCGAGCGGCAGCTCGCCGACTCCGCGGGCCTGCCGCGCCGTCCCTGGTTCACCCACCTGGCGTACGCGCCGGGCTATTACACGGGTTACGGCGTGAAGACGCTGCCGGGCATTCGGGAAGCGCTGGACCAGCATCAGGCGGCCGACGCGCAGGCACAGGCGGCGCGCGTGGCGCAGGCGTTCGGACGCTACGCCGATCAGGTGGACCGGGCCGCGAGCGCGCTGGCGGCCGCGCTCAAGTAGTTGACACCATCGGCCGCGGGCGATACCGTGGGGCGTCCCGAACCCCCCTTATCCCGGACTTCCGAGACATGACCACTCCCCCGATGCCGCCGCGGCCCTCGGCTGGGCGCTCGTCATTCGCGATCGCGATGAAGGACTACACCTTCATCCGCCCCGGCATCGCCGTGTCCATCAGCGCCGTCACGCTCATCGTGGCGCTGATTCTGGGCCTCACCCTCGTGACGTCGCTGCAGCGCGCCGCCGTCAGCGTGCGCCTGGGCGCCACCGCACTGCAGACCCTGCACGGCGCCAGCGCCAAGCTGGAGGTGTGGCGCCAGATGGCGACCAGCACCGACCCGGCGTACAAACGGGCGGACGCCGTGGCGCAGCGCGACAGCATCCGCGCCGAATTGCAAAACCAGATGGTGCAGCTGTCGCGTTCGCTCACCGACACGGCCGATCAGGAGCTGGTCCATCAGGTGCTCGACGGACTCACGACGATCGATCCCGCCGTGACGACGCAGGCGCGCACCGCGATGATCGTGCTGCTGGCGCACCAGGACAACGCGATGTTCCAGGCCGCCGAGACTTCGCAGCGCGGCGTGCTGCTCGCGGCCGGGCTCCTGGGTCTGACCATCCTCGCCGCGGGCACGCTGGTTATCCCCATGGCCTGGCTCTACATCCGCTACAAGCGCGGCGCCACGATCGAAGTCAAGATTTGAAGCATCGTGAAGTGACCGCGGTCACGCCCACCGAGGTCAGGCAAGCATTAGCTTGGAGTGGCCAGTGTTCGCGCCGCCTCCGGAATCTGCTCCGGGGGCGGCGGCCTAGTCTTCGGCAACGAGGTGCTTCGTGAGGTTTCGCCCGTCAGCCATCGGTCTCGTCGTCCTCACTGCGGCAGCGGCGGTTCCCGCCCGCGCCCAGTTCAGCTTCGATGCCCGGCGCATCGGGATGGCGGGCGTGAGCCTGCACCGCGACGGCGACCTGCAGCGCTACAACGCCGCCTATCGCGCGGCGCCCAAGGGCAAGAACGACCAGGGCGGGCTCACCATCCCGATCCCGCTCGGCATCCTCCAGGCGATCAAAGACTCCAACATCACGTTCGACACCAAGGATCCGAACTTCAATCCGATCGCGATCGCGAACCTGATCCTGAATCCGCCGATCTTCTATCAGATCAAGAAACCGCCCACCCCCACCAACGACATCGCGATCGGGGTCGGTAAGGACTCGCTGTCCATCGACCTCGGCCTGGCGAAGGCGCTGATCCCTCAGGACCGCTTCGCGTTCGGCGGGTCCAGCCGCCTGATGGATATCGGCTTCGGCATCAAGGGTGTGCGGCTCAGTGTGTTCGCGTTCATCGAGGAAGACATTGGCGTCGACCTGAGCGACACCCTGCGCGCCTTCCTGCGCAACGGCAGCCAGGCACACGACACCACGTCCTACGACCTGCTCCCATCCGGCCGCGCGCAGGCGGGTTTCGCGCCGTCGCTCGGCTGGGCCGGCAAGATCGCCGGGCCGGACCCGGACCACGGCCTCTATCTCGGCGCCAACGTGCACCGCTACTTCGGCGTCGCGTACGCCCAGGGCGGCGGCGTGGCGGGCCTCCGCACCGGCAGCCCGATCTTCGGCGACAGCGTATCGGTGACGCCCGAAGGCTCCGTGGTCTACCGCTTCACCAACCACCCGGGCAAGCATTTCGGCACGGGCACGGGCGGCGACGTGGGCCTCGTGGTGATCCAGGGCCCGATCGAGTTCGGCCTCGGCGTGAACGACATCGGGGCGACCCTCACGTGGCCGCAGACGGAGATCGACAGCGTGGCGTACGACACCGCGAGCAACAAGTTCGTGAAGACGGTGCTCGATTCGAACGCGCAGAGCAAGAGCAAGCTGCCGGTCTCGTACCTCGGCAACGTCACATATCACACGGGCGACATCACCTTTGGCGTCAACATCCTGAACTCGGGCCGCGGTACGACCGTCCACGTCGGCGCGGAGAAGAGATTCGGGCCCCTCGCGCTGCGCGGCGGCGTCGCGCGCGACCGCCGCAAGCAGATCCAGTTCGGCTGGGGCGGCGGCGTGCGCCTGGGGTTCCTGGGCCTGGACGTGGGCTTCGCCACGACCAGTCAAAACCTTTCGAGCGAACGCGGGATCGTGATGGCGACCTCGCTGACGATCTATTAGGAGACGCGCCATGAACAAGACCAGACTGGGACTGGCGCTGGCCGTAGGGGCCTGTGTGGCGCTGGCGTGCGGTGAGGGGCATCTCATCATTAACGTGGATATCGGGAGCTTCATTCTGGGGTCGGGCAGCGACACGATCACCTTCCCCACGCCGATCCCGGCGAGCACCGGCGTGACGGTCGACAACACGCCGATGAGCGTGCAGCTGCCGCCTTCGCTGAGCAACTCCGTGGTGGACACCGTGAGCCTGACCGGTGTCATGGTGCACACGAACACCACGGGCAGCGGCTCGATGTACTACCAGGTGTTCTTCGCGAGCGACTCCGCGTCCACGTTCAGCGGCGCGCCCGCCCTGTACTCCGACACCGTGACGATCACCACGGGCGGCCCCGACACGCTGCACCTCAGCGGCAATTTGACGCAGGCGATCGATACGCTGTTCACCAAGTCCAAGGTGTGGATCGGAATCCGGGGGCACCTGCAGGCGGGCCTCACGCCGATCGCCAACGGCAAGCTCGTCCTCACGGCCTTGCACGCCCACGTTGTCATAAACGACAAATTCTTCTAGAATCGCTGGTATGGACGCACGCGATTCGGTCTCGGGGGCCCGCGCGCGGCGCGGGCCCTTCGCGTTCGTGGAGGGCGCTCGCGACCGCGAACGCATCCCCACCGTCATCCTGCCCGATCACGACGACCTCGCCCGCCTGCTCGCCGACCGCATCGCCGCGACGATCGAGCGCGAGACCGCCGCCAAGGGCCGCTGCGTGCTGGGCCTCGCCACGGGCAGTACGCCGCTGGGCGTCTACCAGGAGCTGATCCGCCGCCACGAGGCGGGCGAGGTGGACTTCGCCCGCGTCGTCACGTTCAATCTCGACGAGTACTACCCGATCGCGCCCGACAGCCCACGCAGCTTCCGGCGCTACATGTGGGAGAATTTCTTCGCCCACGTGAACATCCCGCCCGCGCACGTGCACATCCCCGACGGCGCCGTGCCGCGCGAGCAGCTGGCCGAGCATTGCGCCGCCTACGAGCGCGCCATCGCCGACGCCGGCGGCATCGACTTCCAGCTGCTCGGCATCGGCAAGAGCGGGCACGTCGGCTTCAACGAGCCGGGCTCGGCGGCGGACTCGCGCACGCGTCTGGTGCGGCTCGACGCCATCACCCGCAAGGACGCGGCGGCCGATTTCTTCGGCGAGGACAACGTCCCGCGCGAGGCCGTCACGATGGGCGTCGCGACGATTCTCGCGGCGCGCGAGGTCGCGCTGATCGCGACGGGCGAGCACAAGGCCGAGATCGTGCGCCGCGCCGTGGAAGGCGATGTCTCCGCCGACGTCGCGGCCACGTACCTGCAGCGCCACCCCAACGCCACCGTGTACCTCGACCTTGCCGCGGCAGCCGAGCTGACGCGCGTCAACACGCCCTGGTTGTTGGAGAGCGTGACGTGGACGCCGCCGCTGGTCGAGCGCGCGGTGGTATGGCTCGCCGAGCGCACCGGGAAAGCGATTCTCAAGCTCACGGCGCGCGACTACAGCGAGCACCATCTCGGGCCGCTGCTCGCGAAGTACGGCGCGCCCGGCCCCATCAACGGCGAGGTGTTCAACCGGCTCAAGGACAAGATCCGCGGCCGCTCCAAGCTGCCGATGCGGCAGCGCGTGCTCGTCTTCTCGCCCCATCCCGACGACGACGTGATCTCGATGGGCGGCATGCTGCGCAAGCTGTGGGACAACGAAAACGCCGTGGTGGTGGCCTACATGACGAGCGGCAACATCGCCGTGTTCGATCACGACGTGGAGCGCCATCTCGATTTCGTGGACCGCGCGGCCGCCGCGCTGGGGCTCGATGCGGAGCGGGCGCGCGCCGTGCGCGCGGAGGTCGAAGGGGGCTTCGAGCGCAAAGCGCCCGGCGACGTCGACACGCCGCTGGTGCAGACCCTGAAAAAAGTGATCCGCGAGTCCGAGGCGATCGCGGCGCTCGAGGCCGCGGGCCTGCCGCGCTCGGCGGCGCGCTTTCTCGACCTGCCGTTTTACCGCACCGGCGAGGTGCGCAAGCGGCCCGTCGCAGAGGCGGATGTGGCCATCGTCGCGGCGCTGCTGGCGGACGTGCGGCCCGACTACGTGTTCGTGGCGGGCGACTTGTCGGACCCGCACGGCACGCACCGCATGTGCAAAGTGGCGATCGACCGCGCGCTCGAGCGGCTCACGCCGCCGCGCCCCGCCATCTGGTTGTATCGCGGCGCCTGGCAGGAGTGGTCGCTCACGGAAGCGGACGTGCTGGTGCCGCTGTCGCAGGACGAGCTGCGGGCCAAGGTCATGGCGATCTTCCGCCACGAATCGCAGAAAGACACCGCACCCTTCCCCGGCGGGCACGACGACCGCGAGTTCTGGCAGCGGGTGGAAGCGCGCAATCTCGAGACGGCCGCCCACGCCGACCGGCTGGGGCTGCCCGAGTATTACGCGATGGAAGCCTACGTCGTGGACCGGCCGGCTACCGGAACAGCTTGACCGCCGTCTGCAGCGTCTTGTAGACGCCCCAGCACAAGGGGATTCCCACCAGGGCCCAAGCCACGGCGACCGTCACCCAGCGCCGCGTCATCGCACCGCCGCGAGCTGCGCGTCGGTCATGAAGTACCGCTCCGACACGGGCCGGACCATGAGATTCGCGACGAACCCCACCACGAGCAGCGCCGCCAGGATGTACATCGTCGTGTTGTACGCCTGGGCGGCGGGCACGCCGTGGCCGAGCTGGTACTCGCGCAGGTAGTTCACCAGCACCGGACCCAGCACGCCGGCGGTGGACCACGCGGTGAGGAGGCGGCCGTGGATCGCGCCGACGTGCACCACGCCGAACATGTCGGCGAGGTAGGCGGGAATGGTGGCGAAGCCCCCGCCGTACATCGTGAGAATCACGCAGAAGATCGCCACGAACAGGGCCACGCTGCCCGCAGCGCCCGCCGTCGGGGCCAGCGCGTACAGCACGATGCCGAGTGAGAAGAAGATGAAATACGTGCGCTTGCGGCCGATGTAATCCGACAGCGACGCCCAGAAGAACCGGCCGGCGATGTTGAACAGACTGAGGAGCGCCGCGAAGCCGGCGCCGATCGTCGCGACCTGCACCTTCTGCGCGTCGCTGAGATCCTTGAGCGTGCCGATCGCGCCGACGAGCCGGCCGCCGAACACCTCCTGCAGCATCGGCGACGCCATGTTGATCACGCCGATGCCCGCGCTGACGTTCATGCACAGCACGACCCACAGCATCCAGAACTGCGGCGTGCGCCACGCTTGATCGACGTGCACCTGCCGCTTGGTGATCATCGCGTTGGCTTGCGGCGGCGGGGTCCACCCGGCGGGTTGCCAGCCGGGCGGCGGCAGGCGGTAGCCGAACGCGCCGGCGAGCATCGCCACGAAGTAGATGGCGCCCATCGTGAGGAACGTCTCCTCCACGCCCACCGACGTCGCCGTCTTGAAGTGGTTCATGAGGATGTTGGCGAGCGGCGAGCCGATCATCGCGCCGCCGCCGAAGCCCATGATCGCCATGCCGGTGGCCATGCCGCGGCGATCGGGAAACCACTTGATCAGCGTCGAAACGGGTGAGATGTAGCCCAGCCCCAACCCGCAGCCGCCGATGATGCCGAGGCCGAGGTAGAGGAGCCAGATGTTGTGGAGGCGGACCGCGAGGGCGCCGATCGCGAAGCCGCCGCCCCAGCAGAACGCCGCGACGACACCGGCCTTGCGCGGGCCCTCGCGCTCCAGCCAGCGGCCGAAGACCGCGGCGGACAGTCCCAGGAAGACGATGCCCAGCGAGAACGTCCAGCCGAGCGTGCTGACTTTCCAGTCGCCGGCCGCGGGCGCGGTGATCCCGATCGCGCGCGACAGCGGTAGCCAGAACACGCTGAGCCCGTAGGCCATGCCGATGGAGAGATGAATGGCGAGGGCGGCGGGCGGCACCAGCCAGCGATTGAAACCGGGCTGCGCGACAATCCGTTGCTTGGCGAGCCAGCCGGCCATCGAGCGTCTCCGCAATGACGGTGCGCGGCTAGGATAGCCCGCGCCTGGTAGACGCGCCAGAGCGGCGTCCGTAGCTTTGCTCGTCACCGAGAGGATCGTCGCATGACCGCAGCCACCGCACCCGACCCCCGCACCACCGCTCCCGTTCCCTGGTACCTCAGCGCCGTGTTGCTGGCCGCGACGAGCACCGTCGTCGGTGTGATCTGGGACATCTCGTGGCACCGCACCATCGGGCGCGACACGTTCTGGACGCCCGCCCACATGGCCATCTATCTCGGCGGCGTGCTGGCGGGCTGCGCGTGCGGCTTCCTCGTGTTGCGCACCACGTTCGCGGGCACACCCGAGGAGCGCGCGGCGGGCGTGCGGTTCTGGGGATTCCGCGGGCCGCTGGGCGCGTGGGTGGCGATCTGGGGCGCGTTCGCCATGATCACGAGCGCGCCGTTCGACAACTGGTGGCACAACGCCTACGGCCTCGACGTGAAGGTGCTGTCGCCGCCGCACGTGCTGCTGGCGCTGGGCTTCACCGGCATCCAGCTCGGCGCCCTGTTGATGGCGCTGGCGCTGCAGAACCGCTCCGCCGGTCCGCCGCCGCCCGCGCTCAAGTGGATGTTCGTGTACGCCGCCGGCCTGCTGGTCACGAACGTGACGATCATGGGCTTCAACCAGATCGCGTTCGCCAACGACATGCACAACGCGCTCTACTATCAGGTCGCGGCGTTCGGCGTGCTGTTGTTCCTCGTCGCGGCCGCGCGCGCCTCGCGGCTTGCGTGGCCCGCCACGGCAACGGCCGTCGTGTACATGGCCGTCACGCTCTTGATGTTGTGGATCTTGCAGCTGTTCCCGGCGACGGCGCGGCTCGCGCCGATTTACCGATCGGTCACCCACATGGTGCCGCCGCCATTCCCCATGCTGCTGGTGATCCCCGCGCTGGGCGTGGACCTGGTCACGCACCGGCTGCGCGGCCGGGCGAATGATTGGGTGCAGGCGCTCGCGGTGGGCGTCGTGTTCGTCGCCGTGCTGTTCGTGGTGCAGTGGACGGTCGCACCGTTCCTGATTTCCTCTCGCTCCGAGACGTTCTTGTTCGGCGCGAGCCGCTGGGACTACAGTTCTCGCCCCGGCCCGTTCGAGCATCAGTTCTGGAATACCGCAGACGGCATCCTGGGAGCCAGGAGCCCGGCGCTGTGGCTGCCCGTGGCGGCGCTGCTGGGGACGCTGTCGGCGCGCATCGGCCTGGCGTGGGGCAACTGGATGACGCGGGTGAAGCGTTAAATGCGCCGCCTCGGGCGGTTCCTCTTACTCGCCGCCGTTGTCGCCGTCGCCTCGGCGCACGTCGGCAGCCCCGACACGGTGTTCGAGGGAGCAGCCGGTCCGTACGCCGTGCGCGTGGTCGTCCGCCTGCCGGGCGTCGTGCCCGGACTCGCCGACATCACGGTACGCACGACGGGCGGGCCAGCCGTGCAGACCATCACCGTGCTGCCGCTGCGCGGCGGGCGCGGCACGGCCGCGTTGCCGCCCGCCGACACGGCGCGTGCGGTCGCGGGCACGAGCGACCTGTACACGGCGCAGCTGTGGCTGATGCAGTTCGGCTCCTACAGCGTGCAGGTCACCGTGGACGGCGCCGGCGGGCGCGGCACGGTGATCGTGCCGGTGATGGCGGTCGCCACGCGGCGCCTGCCGTTCGATCTCACCCTGCGCGCGATGATGATCGGCCTGGGCCTGTTCCTGACGGTGGGCGCGCTCACCATCGTGGGCGCCGCGGCCCGCGACAGCGTGCTCGATCCGGGCGTGGAAGCCGACCCGGCGCGCCGGCGGCGCGCTCGTGTCGTGATGGCGGGGGGCGCGGTGGTGCTGGTCGTCGCCCTGTGGGGCGGGCGTGCGTGGTGGAATGCGGAGGACGCGGACTACAGCCGCAACATGTTCCGACCGCTGCATGCAGCCACGCACATCCAGGCGGAAGGCGCGAGCCGGGTGATCCGCTTCACGATCGACGACTCCACCTGGACCAGCCGCCGCTCTTGGACGCCGCTGATTCCGGACCACGGCAAGCTGATGCACCTCTTCCTGATCCGCGACGATGCGAGCGCCTTCGCGCATCTCCATCCCGTGGCGAAGGACTCGAACATCTTCAATGCCGCGCTGCCGCCGCTCCCGCCCGGCCGCTACCGCGTGTACGCCGACGTCGTGCACGAAAGCGGGTTCGCGCAAACGCTGGTCGACACCGTGGCAATCGCCGCCCCCGTTACGGCGTGGCGCCCATCCGATCCGGACGACGCCTGGTGGGAGAGCCATCAGCCCGCCACGGTCAGTCAGCCGCAGGACACGCTGGCGGACGGGTCGATCATGCGCTGGGACTCGCAGCCCCTGCTCGCGGGACAGGACGTCGAGCTGCTCTTCGCGGTCGTGGGGCGGGATGGACGCGCTGTGGCGCTCGAGCCGTACATGGGAATGGCGGCGCACGCGGTGATCGCGACCGCTGACGGATCGGTCTTCATCCACCTCCATCCGCTCGGCACGATCGCGACGGCGTCGCAGCTGGTCTTTCAGCTGCGGCAGCCGGGCGACACGACGCCGGGCACGTTGGGCCGGCGCATCACCGCCTTCGAGGACACCGCCGCGCACGCCGCCATGGCGGGGATGGCGCCCGCGCTGACTTTCCCGTATTCGTTCCCGCGCCCCGGCCGCTATCGCATGTGGGTGCAGGTGCGGCGCGGCGGACGGATTCTGACCGGGGCATTCGATCTCACCGTGAATTGAGCCGTCAGCCGCCAGCCAGGAGCTACTCGTGATCGTTCGCCGCCTCGTCGCCTGCATCGCCCTCACGCTGCCGGGCCTGCTCGCCGCCCAGCGCAATTTCGACACCGTCCAGGTGCGCACGCTCAAGATCGCGAGCGGCGTCTACATGTTGATGGGCGCGGGCGGGAACATCGGCGTGTCGGCCGGCGCGGACGGCGTGATCCTGGTCGACGACCAATTCGCGCCGCTGGCGCCGAAGATCCGCGCGGCCGTCGCGGCGATCGACTCGGGACCGATCCGGTTCATTCTCAACACGCACTGGCACTGGGACCACACCGGCGGGAACGAGACGTTCGCCCGCTCGGGCGTGCTGATCATCGCGCAGGACAACGTGCGCCGTCGCATGAGCGTGGACCAGTTCGTGGCCGCCATACACGACACGGTCCGCGCCTCGCCCACGATCGCGCTGCCGGTCGTGACGTTCAGCGACGCGGTGACGTTCTACCTGAACGGCGATTCGATCGAGGCCTTCCACGTCCCGCCCGCGCACACCGACGGCGATGTGATCATCCGGTGGAAGCACGCCAACGTCATTCACGCCGGCGACACGTTCTGGAATGGCCTGTATCCGCTGGTCGACTTGTCGTCCGGCGGCTCGGTGGACGGCATGGTGGGCGCGGCGGACCGCATGCTCGCAATGGCGGATTCCGCCACCAAGATCATCCCCGGCCACGGACCCTTGGGCGACCGCGTGGCGCTGAGAGCGTTCCGCGACATGCTGGCGACCGTGCGCGACCGCGTGCGCGCCGCCATCCGCCGCGGGAAAACGCTCGATCAGGTCAAGGCGGCGAAACCCACCGCCGACTTCGACGCTCAGTGGAACCACGGCAACATGACGCCCGATCGGCTCGTGGAAATCCTGTTCCAAGACCTGTCGAAGCATTAGACTCCGGCATGACGGGGCGGCGGCTCGGCTCGCGCGATCGCGGCGCCTTCGTGGCGCTGCTGCTGGTCGGCGCGATACTCGTGGCCGTCCTGCTGGCCGTGCAGGCGCAGATGGCCGTGACCTACCACCGCGCCACCGCCGAGCGTGTGCTGGGCGATTACTCCCAGTACGCCGCCGCGCGCCTCGCCATGCGGCTCGGCCAGACGCTCTGGTTCTACGGGTTCGTGCCCGAACTCGACGCGGTGCGGCGCGGCGTCGCCAAGGGCGGCGGCGCGCTGCCCGACCCGCGCACGCTCGTGCCCGCCGACACCGAGGCGCTGACCCGCCAGTTCGTGCGCCGCACGCTCGCCACCTACCGTTACGACTTCCGCACCCGCCGCCTGCAGTCGCGCGGCCGCATCCCCGATCAGATCGCGGCCTGGGCCGTGGACACGCTGCGGCTCATCGCCGAGTCGCGCCTGCCCAAGGAATGGCGCATGGGCGGCGTGATCGGCGTGGGGCCGGCCCGCGGGCACGTGATTCTGTACACGTTCGATCGCGCGCCCGACGGCGCGGTGATCGTGGCGACGGGCGCCGACGTGGATGCCGACGCCATCATGCCGTTCGTGCGCTTCACGGTGGAGAGCGCGCCGCTGCTGCCGCCCTCGCTGACGCACGGCGTGGTGTACGACTCGATGGGCTCGGTACGCATCGTCGACGGCGCGGGCGGCGAGCTGTATCGCACCGCTGTGCAGTATCAGTCCGACTTCGCCGCGCGCGACACGGTCGACGTGATGGCCGGACGGATGCGCGTGGAGATCGCCCTGCGCCCGGAGATGGCGGGCAAGCTGGTGATCGGCGGGCTACCGCGCTCGCGCCTGCCGTTGACGCTGGGCCTGCTCATTCTCACCGCCGGACTGATCGCCGCCGCCCTGTTCCAGCTGCGCCGCGAGTACGAGCTGTCGCGGCTGCGGTCGGACTTCGTCTCCAGCGTGTCGCACGAGCTGCGCACGCCGCTGGCGCAGATCCGCATGTTCTCGGAGACCCTGCTGCTCGACCGCGTACGCTCCGACGAAGAACGCCAGCGCTCGATCGAAATCATGGACCAGGAGGCCCGCCGCCTCACCCACCTGGTCGAGAACCTGCTGCACTTCTCGCGCACCGAGCGGCGCATCACCGAAATCCATGCGGCGCCCACTCTGCTCGCGCCGCTGGTGTGCGAAGTGGTCGAGAACTTCGCGCCGATCGCGGCGGCGCGGCGCATGCGCATCGTCGCGCCGGAGGGCGCCAATGTCGTAGCCCCCGTCGACGCCGACGCGCTGCGCCAGATGCTCATCAACCTGCTCGACAACGCGGTGAAATACGGCCCCGAGGGCCAGCGCATCGCCGTGGTGCTCGCCGCCGAGAACGGCAGCGCGCGCGTACTGGTGGACGACGAGGGACCGGGTGTGCCGCAGGGTGATCGCGAGCGCATCTGGGAGCGGTTCTGGCGGCTGCAGCGCGACCGCGGCTCGGCGGTGGCCGGCACGGGCATCGGCCTCGCCGTGGTGCGCGAGCTGGCCGAGCTGCACGGCGGCCGCACGTGGGTGGAGGATGCGCCGACGGGCGGCGCGCGCTTCGTGATCGAGGTGCCCGTATGAAGCGCGTGCTGGTGGTCGAAGACAACGCCGATCTCGCCTACGGCCTGCGCAACAATCTCGAGATCGAGGGCTACAAGGTCGACGTCGCGGGCGACGGCACGCGCGGACTCGCCCTGGCGCGCACCGCCGGACCCGACCTCATCATCCTCGACCTCATGCTCCCGGGCATGGACGGCTTCCGCGTGCTGCGGGCGCTGCGCGACGAGGGCCGGCGCCTGCCGATCCTCGTGCTCACGGCGCGCGGCGAAGAAGGCGACAAGGTGCGCGGCCTGCGCCTGGGCGCGGACGACTACGTCACCAAACCCTTCGGCGTGCTCGAGCTGCTCGCCCGCGTCGAGGCCTTGTTCCGCCGCGCCGGAGCGGCGGCGATGGTCCCCGCGACGCTCGCCGACCGCGAGCGCTTCGGCGACGTGGAAGTGGTCCCCGCGTCCCGCGCCGTGCTGCGGCACGGCAAGGCCGTCACGCTCACGCCCAAGGAATACGACCTGCTCATCGCGCTGCTGCGGCGCCGGGGTGCGGTCGCCTCGCGCACCGAGCTACTCACCGAAGTGTGGGGTTACAGCGCGAGCGTGCTGTCGCGCACCGTGGACACGCACGTTGCCGAGCTGCGCAGCAAGTTGGAACAAGACGCGGCGCAGCCGAAACACATCCTGACGGTTCGCAAGGCAGGTTACCGCCTCGAGCGATAGGAGACACGTATGCACGTTCTTTGGTTCGCCCTCGCCCTGCAGGGTCCCGCTGTTCATACCGGTGCAGACGTGATCCGCGCGATGCACGACCGTTACGCCGGCAAGTGGTATACGACGCTGAGCTTCGTGCAGCACAACACGGCCACCAAGGCCGACGGCTCCCAGGAGCACTCCACGTGGCACGAAGACGCGCGCATTCCCGGCCGGTTGCGTATCGACTTCCTCCCCGACTCGGGGAACGGTCTGTTGTTCGCGAACGACAGCGAGTACGTCCGGCACCGCGATACGCTGGCGCACGCCGAGGCGCTGATCCATCCATTGATGGTGCTGGGGTTTGATGTGTACGCCCAGCCGGTCGCGACGAGCCTCGCGAAACTGAAAGCACTGGGCATCGATCTGTCCGTGGTCCACGAAGACAGCTGGGAGGGCCGGCCGGTCTACGTCGTCGGCGCCAAAGCGGGCGATTTGCGCACGAAGCAGTTTTGGGTCGAGCGGGACCGGCTGGTGTTCGTGCGGATGCTGGAGCCCGGGCGCCGCGACACGACCCGCACAAACGAGACGCGGTTCGAGAGCTACCGCGCCGTGGGGCCAGTGTGGGTGTCGCCGCGGGTCGAATTCCTGGTGGACGGCCGCCAGGTGTGGCTCGAGGAGTACGACGACATCAGGACGGGAAAGCCGCTCGCCGATTCGCTGTTCAGGGCGCCTCGGCCAACGCCTTGATGTGGCGCAAGACGCGCATGTGAATGCGCCCGACGACGGCGTCCGCCAGCAGCGACCAGTAGGTCTGCGGGTACATCTGGATGTCGTAGCGCGTCGTGCCGATCAGCCGTGTGCCACCGCCGGGCAGCGGCACCAGATCGAACTGCCCCTGCGTGGCCCGGAAGTAGCCGCGCAGGTGCGCCGGCTGCATCGACCGGTAGGGTGACAGCTCCGTCATCGTCGGCGGCTGGGCGGTGACGTCGAACGTCAGCCGCTCGGGCGCCCGCCACTCCGTGATCGGCTCGACGAACGCGCCCGTCGAGAACTCGCAATAGCGAATCGCGCCGACGCCCGTGCCTTCGATGCGCGCGCGCTCGGGATAGGCGACCCCCACGCGGAACAGCCACTCGGTGGGCGGCGCGAGGTCCGAAAACCGTATCACGTTCTCCCAGACGCGCTGCGGTGGCGCCGCGATGTCGATGCTGGTGACCACCTCGTGCGGCGGCCGCGGCGCCACGCGGGCGTCGACCACCGTGAGGGCCGGCAGGATCAGCACCATCAACGACGCCGGCGCCGCGGCGTCGGGATCGAGTCGGGCGATGGCCCGGCCCAGAATCGCGCCCAGGCCCGCGACGACGATCGCCAGCGGCAGGGCCATCAGCAGGCAGACCACTCCTTCGATCGCGAACAAAAACATCACGCCCGTCAGAAACAACAGCCCCGCGGTCACCGCCCGCAGCGTGTCGCCCAGCGAACGCTGGCCGTTGCGGTTCACGAAATACGCAGTGATGGCGCCGAGCGAGAACGGGGTGCCGAGAAACAGCGGCGTGGAGTAGCTCTTCACGATGAAGACGCTGATCAGCACCGTCGGCACGCTCACCGCCAGACCCGCCGCGATCCCCACCAGCGCTTCCCGCAGCAGCTGTCCCTGGCGCCGGAACTCGGCCTGTCGCACCGCCGGCGCATGCGCGGCCGTGGGAAGGACGGACAGCAACAGCATCAACGCGTAATTGATGTAGGGAATGAAGAACAGCAGCGACAGCCATGGCGTGCGCCCGGCATCGACCAGGCGTCGCAACGTCAGCGCCACCCCGATCCACAAGAACGGGAGCGTCCACACCGCGAAGACGAGGTTGAGCCAGGTGGGCATGTGCCCGATCGCCGCGGAACGCACGCTCCACACCGGATTGATGTAATCAAATGGGCGCCAGGCGTGCCCGGTCACGCCCCACACGAGCAGCGAATCGACGGCGTACTTGAACGCCATCAGCGCCGCGCCGTGGCGGAAGTAGCGGCCCCGCGGCACGGGCTCGCTCAGCCCGAACCAGAACCGCAGCAGCTCCTGGACGCGCGCCATGGTGGGAATAAGATGAAGCACATCCGCCATCCTCACCACCGGAGGGCTGCACGCATGACCGCCGTCTTGCGGGAAAAAGCCGAACAGTTACGCCGCCTGCACGCGGGTCCCCACACGCTGGTGTTGGCCAACGCGTGGGATGTGGCGAGCGCGCGCCTCATCGCGGCCCTGGGCGCGCCGGCGATCGCCACCTCCAGCGCCGGCGTCGCCTACGCACTGGGGTACGCCGACGGCCAGCGCATCCCGCGGGCGGAGATGCTCGACATGATCCAGCGCATCGCGGCGGCGGTGGACGTCCCGGTCACGGCCGACGTCGAGGGCGGCTACGGTGTCACGGCCGACGCGGCGGCGGAGACGGCGCGCGGCGTCATCGCGGCGGGCGCCGTGGGGATGAACCTCGAGGACGGCGGGGAAAACGGCCTGCTCGCTGCCGAGCTGCATGCCGAGCGGGTGCGCGCCGCGCGCCAGGCGGCGACGGCCGCGGGCGTGCCGCTGGTGATCAATGCGCGCACCGACGCGTTCGAAGCGCCGGGCAGCGACGCCCAGCGCTTCGCCGAGGCGGTGCGGCGCGCCAATCTGTATCTCGCGGCGGGCGCCGACTGCGCGTTCGTGCCGTTCACGAGCGATCGCGACACCATCGCCCGGCTCGTGAAGCAGATTCGCGGCCCGATCAACGTGTTGGGGACGAAAGTGTCGCCGCCGGTGGCGGAGCTGGAGCGGCTGGGTGTGCGGCGGGTGAGCGTGGGATCGGGGCTGGCGCGCGCGGCCTACAGCGTGGCGCAGCTCGGCGCGCGGGAGCTGCTGGAGCGCGGCACATATGGGGCGATCGCGGCAGCCACGATCACGCACGCGGACCTGCAGCGGCTGTTCGGGGCGTAAGGTGGTGTGCAAGGTCTGAGGGGTCCCCCGTCTCTTGGGAGCAGCGCTAACCCAGGAGACACCCATGTCACGCGCCATCGCCCTCGCGGTACTCGCCGCGCTCCTCACCGCCTGCGGCGTGCAGGAGTCGAAGACTCCAGATCGACAGTTGTTCCGAGACAAGTTCAGCAGTCGCGGTTACACGGAGGCGCGACCCGACCTCGCGTTGAGCCGGGAGCAAGCGTCGGGCGTCGGCGCGGCAGCCGCACCGGCGGACCCCTTCGGCCGCATCACCACCGCCACAGCCCTTTCCGCGATGATCATTCGCACCGGCCAGGTGGCGGTCGAGGTGGACTCCCTGCCCGCCGCCATCGCCCGCGTGCGCGTGTTGGCCGAGCGTGTGGGCGGCTACATCGCCAACACTGAGATCCAGACCGGGCAGGAACGCTTCCACTCCGCGACGATCGAGGTCAAAGTGCCGTCGGAGCGTTTCGAGGAGGCGCTGCAGGGCCTCAAGCCCATCGGCAAAGTCGAATCGATCAACGTGACGGCCGAAGATGTGGGCGAGGAGTTCGTGGACGTGAGCGCGCGCGTGCAGAACGACAAGCGGTTCGAGGCCCGCCTGCTGGACCTGCTCAGCACTCACACGGGCAAGCTGGCGGACGTGATCGAGCTGGAGCAGGAGCTGGGACGGGTGCGGGAAGAGATCGAGCGCTATGAAGGCCGGTTGCGTTACCTCAAGGCCCACGCAGCGACCAGCTCCCTGTCCATCACGGTGCACGAGCCGGCGCCGATCGTCGGCGAGCAGGGCAGTTTCAGCGTGATCGCGGCGTCGTTCGCGCAGGGCTGGCGCAATTTTGTGGCCCTGGTGGCGATCGCCATCGAGGCGCTGGGCGTGGTGGGACCGCTCGTCGTGGTGGCTGTGCTGGGCTGGTTCGCGGTAAAGCGGATGCGCCAGCCGCGGCGGGCGACAGCCTAGCGCCGGGGTAAGGCCAGCTCGACGTGCAGGTGGTCCGCCGTGCCCACGTGACGCAGCGTGCCGAAGCCCATCGCCGCAAAGTAGAGCTGGCGCAGCGCGTTCGCGAGCATGCCGCGGCCGCTGGTGCGCAGGTCCATGGCGTGGGCCCAACCGTCCGCCTGCACGTAGTGCAGCGAGCCGTCATAGACCGGCAGGCCCATGGCCGGATAGTCGGCGGGCACGCGCTCGAGGTCGGTGATGACGAGGCCGCGATCGGCCAGCGTCAACGTCGCCACGGCGATGCGCAACAACGGGTGGACCGCGCGATACTCCGCCTGCACCACCGGCGACTTGGCGTGCAACGCCGACAGATACAACAGCGCATAGCCGCAGTAGGCGATGACCAGGGGACCCGCCACCCACTTCGCCATCGCACCCACACGGGCCCGGCCCGAAAGCCGGTGCGACAGCCACGCCGCGTAGACAGTGACCACGAGCAGCGTGAGCACGGCGCCGCCCAAGAGCGCCAGCCACGTGGGCGCGCCGCGCCGGGCGTAGAGAAACACCGATGAGCGGACCAAGACGACGAACGGCAGCAGGAGAATCACGGCGACGCGCAGCGCGGCGATCAGCACCGCCCGCCCGACACCCGGGCGGCGCGGCACGGCGGGCACGACGACGGGCCGCGGACGGTGCGCGGCGCGCCATTCGCGGTCGACCTCAATTCGGAGCTGCTCGAGGGTAGCCATGAGAAGGCTCCCCGCCCTACGCCGCCCGTTGGCGGGGCGATTCAGGGATGGCGCGCCCATCCAGAATGGCGATATGATTTCCCCCCTCGATTCCGCTCCACGTTCCGTCACCTTTCTCCGGAGAACCAACCATGTTCGACTGGAAGCTCCCGACTCACCGCCGTGGCTTCCTGGGACGCGTGGCCGGCGGCGCTGCCGCGCTCGGCCTCACCCAGCTGGCACGACCCCTGGAGCTGGCCGCCGCGCCGGCGCAGGTGCCCGCCAAGGAAGATCCCGCCGTCACCGCATGGCTGGGGAAGCTGAAGGGACACCACCGGCAGATCTACGACACGCCCGAAGTGAACGGCGGATTCGCGCTGGCGTGGTCGCGGGTCTTCTACATGACGAACAACGACACCGGCGTTTCCGACGCCGACATGTCGGTGATGGTGGTGCTGCGCCACGCGGCGATCCCGCTTGCGATGGTCGACGCCGCCTGGGCCAAGTACAACTTCGGCGAGTTCTTCAAGATCACCGACCCGAAGACGAACGCGCCCGCGGTGCGCAACATCTTCTACCGGACGGCGGCGGGCGAGCTGCCGCTCCCGGGAATGGACATCGGCGACCTGCTGCAGACCGGGGTGCTCTTCGGCGCGTGCAACATGGCGATCCGGTTCTACAGCGGCGCCATGGCCAAGAGCACCGGCGGCAACGCCGAGGACATTCGCAAGGACTGGCTGGCGTCCGTGATCCCGGGGATGCAGGTCGTACCTTCCGGCGTCTGGGCCGTGAATCGGGCCCAGGAGCACGGCTGCACCTACTGCTTCGCGGGCTAAGGGCGCGTATCCGCGCGTCGACGCGCCGCCGCCGTCGGATAGGCGGCATCAGGCGGCGCGTCGCCGTGCGGCCAGTCGAATTGCTTGGCGGCGTAGTCGGGGCGCGGGTGCGCGTTGACGTACGCCGCGACGTCGAGCGCCTGCTGATCGCTCAGCGTCCCCGGTTGGTCGAACGGCATGTTGGCCCGGATGAAGTTGGCGGCCGCCGACAGCCGCGACATCCCCGCACCGATGTTGTACGAGCCGGGCCCCCACAGGGGCGGCGCGACACTCGTCCCCTGCCCGTCGGGCGCGTGACACTTGGCGCACGTCGCGGCGAACGTACGCGCACCGGCGGCGGTGTCCGGGGTGAGCGCGAGGAATCGCTTGGCCGGCGGCGGGCCCGCAGCGGGCTCGTGCACTGGCACGCCGCGCGAAACGAACCACAGATACGTCACGATGTCGCGCATGTCGGGCCCGTCCACCGCCAGCGCCGCGCCGTTCATCGAGCGCTTGAAGCAATCGTTCACCCGGAATTCGATCGTTTCGACGGTGGCGCTGCGCGGCCGGTACGCCGGGTAGCGGCCGTACACGCCCACCCACGAGCCCACCTCCCGACGACCCGCGTCGAGGTGACAGCTCACGCAGCGCAGCTTGTTGCCGACGTTCCGGGGGAGACTGTCGCGTGTCGCCAACACCAGCGCCCGGCCGCGCTGCACGGCGTCGGCGAGGGGTCCCGCGGGCAGCGCGGTGTCCGGCGTTTGCCGGGCCGCGGGCGGGCGATTGCAGGCCACGGCGAGAGCCGTCAGGCCGATCAGGATGCAGTGACGGGATGGCATAGCCGAAAGAATAACCCCAAGCGAGATTAGGCGCCCATGGATGCCAAGGCCGTATTGCTCGTCGCCCTCGGCGTATTCGCCGTCTTCTACCTCGTCGTGTTCACGGCCGGCCTGCGGCGCGCGCCCCCCGACGGACCCGTGAGCGGCGCCAAGATCGCGACCGGGTTCGTGACGAATTTCTTCGACACCCTGGGGATCGGCTCGTTCGCCACCACGACGTCGATCTTCCGTTTCTGGAAGCTCGTGCCCGACGAGCGCATCCCCGGAACCTTGAACGTCGGGCATACGCTCCCGACGATCGCCGAGGCGTTCATCTTCACGCGGCTGATCCCGGTGGACGCGCGCACGCTGGTGCTGATGATCGCCGCGTCGATCGCGGGCGCGTGGCTCGGCGCGGGCGTGGTGGCGCGGTGGTCGCGCCGCAAGGTCCGGATCGGCATGGGGTGGGCGCTGATCGCCGCCGCGGCGCTGCTCGTATCACGCCAGCTGCATCTCACGCCGTCGGGCGGCGCGGCCCTCGGCTTGAGCGGCTGGTGGCTCGTCGTCGGCCTCGCCGGCAACTTCGCGCTCGGCGCGTTGATGACGCTCGGCATCGGGCTCTACGCGCCGTGCATGATCCTCGTCTCGCTGCTCGGCATGAACGCGGTGACCGCGTTCCCGATCATGATGGGCTCGTGCGCGTTCCTGATGCCGGTCTCGAGCGCGCGGTTCATCAAGAGCGGCGCGTTCTCTCCGAGCGCGTGCCTCGGCCTCTTGATCGGCGGCGTCCCCGCGGTGCTGATCGCCGCCTTCATCGTGAAATCGCTGCCGCTCACCGCCGTGCTGTGGCTCGTGGTGGTCGTCGTGCTCTATACGGCGGCGAGCCTGCTCCGCGCCGCGCGCCTCGAGGCGCTCAGCGCAGCCGGCCCTGCGGATCCATCGGCCAGTCGCTGACCGTGAATTTCTGCTCGGCTTTGACCTTGCCCACCGTCATGTGCACGACGTAGTCGCCCGGGGCCACGCGCCGCAGCTCCTGCGGTGACGTCGGGCCGCCCATCTCACGCGGGCGGGGCTTGTCGCGGTTCAGATCCCAGGTCACCCGCTGCACGCCGGCATAGCCCGGTCCCGTGAGCGTGCGGACAGTGTCGCCCGCCGCGGACGTGATCACGAACTTCACACCGTCAGGCTGTACGTCCTTGAGCGTGTAAGTGATCACCGCGCCGCGCGGCGGATTGGGCGCCGTGAACGGCCGGCTGCCGAAGCTCGGATAGGTGTCGGCCTCGCGGTATTGATACGCCGGCGCCACGCCGAACAGGTGCGCCGCCTCGCCCAGCGTCGAGTCGCTCAGCTCCTCGAGCGGCCCGGCCGGCAGGATCCACAGGCCGCGCCCGTGCGTCGCCACCACCAGGTCGCGCTGCGCGTACGACATCGCGATCTGCTCCACCGGTACGTTGGGCAGGCCCTTGCCCAGCCGCAGCCAGCGCCCGCCGCCATTCACCGTGACGTACGCGCCGACCACGTTGCCCACGAACAAGACTTTGGGGTTGCGCGGGCTCTCGTAGATCGTGAGGCTGCCGTCGTCGGCGGGGAGACCCTGGCCGATTTCCGTCCACGTCTTTCCGAAATCCGCCGTGCGCCACACGTGCGGCTGGTAGTCGTCGCGCATGTGGCAGTCGTAGGCGACGTACGCCGTGCCGTCCGCGAACCGCGACGCGACCACGGCGCCGACCCAGCATTGCGTCGGCGCGCCGCGCGGGAAGTTGGCGGTCACGTTCGCCCACGTCTTGCCGCCGTCCTGCGTCACCCAGACGTAGCCGTCGTCGGTGCCGGTCCACAGGATGTTCGCCGACCGCGGGCTCTCGGCAATCGAAAAGATCGCGTGGTAGCTAGTGTTGCCGACCTCGGGCGCCGGGTTCTGGCGGTTGGCGCGAGTCATGTCGGGACCCAGCTCCTGCCAGTCGTCGCCGCGGTGCGTGAGCTTGAACAGCTTGTTGCCGCCGGCGTAGATCGTGGTCGAATCGAATTGCGAGATGAGCAGCGGCGTGGTCCAGCCCCAGTTGTACTCGTACCCTGAGTCGTGGCCCGCGTCGAGCGACTGCGGCTGGATCGGGTCCTGTTTCCAGGTGCGCAGGTCGAGGCGCGAGAAATTGCCGAACTGCCAGCCCGAATAAACCGTCCAGGGATCGTGCGGCGGCATCTGCACCCACATGCCGTCGCCGCCGTTCACCGGGAACCAGTCGGCGTCGGTGATGCCGGTGCGGTCGCGCGTGGCGCTGGGCCCGCACCACACGCCGTTGTCCTGCAACCCGCCGCACAAGAAGTACGGCGTGTGCGAGCTGTCCACGATCACCGTATAGAACTGCCCGATGGGAATCTGCTGGTGCTCCCAGGAGCGGCCGCGATCGCGCGTGAGATAGACGCCGCCGTCGTTGCCGAGCAGCCAGTGATCGGGATCCAGCGGATCGATCCACATCGCGTGGTTGTCCACGTGTACGCGCGACAGCGAGTCGGGCGCGAACGTCTTGCCGCCGTCCTTGCTCTCGAGCACGGGCGAGAACAAGAGGAAGACGTGGTTGGTGTCCGACGGATCGAGGATGATTTCGTCGTAGTAGTAGTGCGGCACCGCCTGCAGGTCGTTCACCTGGGTCCAGGTAGCGCCGGCGTCGGTCGAGCGGAAGACGCCGCCCCAGCGGCCCTGCGACGCCTCGGTGACCCCTTTGTCCACCTGGATCATCGCGTAGATCAGGTTGTGGTTCTGCGGCGACACGGCGAGCGAGATGCGGCCCATCGCGTCGGTGGGCAAACCGTTCTTCAGGGCCGGATCGGTGAGACGCTTCCAGGTGGCACCGGCGTCCGCGCTCTTGTAGATCCCTGAGCCCTTCCCCACGCCCTCCATGTGACTGCCGCCCCAGCGCAGCCGGTGCCACGCGGCGGCGTACAGCACGTTGGGATCGGCGGGGTCGATTTTGAGATCGACGAAGCCGGTCGTGTCGTTCACGAACAGGACCTTGGCCCAGGTCTTACCGCCGTCGGTCGTCTTGTAGATGCCGCGGTCGGGCCCGGCGCCCCAAAGGTGGCCCAGCGCCGCGACGTAGACGACGTCCGCGTTCTTGGGGTCGATGGCGATGCGGCCGATCTCGCGGGTCTGCTTCAACCCCATGTTGGTGAAGGACCCGCCGCGGTTGGTGGACTTGTAGACGCCGTCGCCCCACCACTCGGAGCGCAGGCTGTTGCGCTCGCCCGTGCCCGCCCACACGACATTCGAATCACTCGGCGCCACAGCCACGTCGCCGATCGCCTGCATGCCGAGTCCGTCGCCCACCGAGCGCCAGGTGATGCCGCCGTTGCTGGTCTTCCAGATGCCGCCGCCGGCTGCGCCGATGTAGATCGTCTTGGGCCGCGGACCCTGGCCCGGCGGCACCGCGATCGCCGTGACGCGGCCGGAGTACGCCGCGGGGCCGAGGTTGCGGTAATTGAAGCTCTCGACGAACCGCTGCAACGAGTCCTTCACCGTGGTGGTGTCGCGCTTGGTGGTGTCGGGCCGGGCAGCCGCGGGTGCCGCGGCGCGGCGCGGCGGCCGCGCGGCTGGCTTGGCAGTGGGCTGTTGCGCGGCGAGCGGCGCCGCGAGGAGAGCCAGGGCGATGGTCAGACGAGCGGACATGCGATCTCTGGGTATGGGGCGGGGAGATTCTAGTGGTGATCGGACCAGACGGCCAGTTCGTTGCCCGACGGATCGGCGAAATGAAAGCGGCGGCCGCCCGGGAAATCGAACGTGGGTTTGACGATCTTGCCGCCGGCCTTGGTGACCTTGGCCAGGACGTCTTCCAGACGGTCGGCGTACAGCACTACCAGGGGCCCACCGGCGGCTACCTTGCCGCGCTTTTCGAACCCACCCGCGATGCGGCCGTCCTTGAAGCTGGTGTAATCCGGACCGTAATCCTCGAACTCCCAGCCGAACGCCGCCTGATAGAACTTCTTCGTGCGGTCGATGTCGGTGGCGCCGAATTCGATGTAGTCGATCTGCCGGTCGTGCTCTGCGGCCATTTTGGCCTCCAGGTCAAGAGTCTTCAGTCGTTCCGAACCCCAGCTTATCGCGTCCAAACTTCTCGCGCACTTCGTCGAGCGCCCGCGACAGGGCCCGGTCGCGCTCGGACTCCAGCCCATCGGGCTCGGCATCGAGCAGCGACAGCTGCGTGCCGACATCAACTCGCACCAGCCCCGACAACGCCACGCCGATCAGCCGCGCGGGCACGCGCCGAGCCTTGCGCAGCTTGGCGAGCAGCTCGCGCGCGACCTGAAAGACCGCGCGGGTGCTGCACACGGCCTCGGAGAGCGTACGGCTCGCCTGGCGCGTGGTGAAATCCGCGTCGCGGAGTTTGACGGTGATGGTGCGGGTGAGCAAGCCCGACTCGCGCAGGTCGGATGACGCGGTATCCACCCGCTCGAGCAGCAGGCGCTCGAGCCCGGCGTCGTCCGAGACATCGGCCGGGAACGTGTCGTCGCGACTGATCGATTGGGCCTCGCCGCGCGCGTCCACCGTGGCGCCGCCGATGCCGCGCACTCGATCATATAGCCACGCGCCTTCGCGCTCGCCCAGCCACGTCTCCAGCGTGCGGCGCCCGTGGCGCAGCACGTCGTCCACGCGCCGCAGGCCGAACTTCGCGAGCCGTTCCTGAAAGCGCGGGCCGACCGACGGAATCTCCGCGAGCGCAAAGCGGCGCATGAACTCGAGCTCCCCGCCCGGGTCCACGACGCAGACGCCGTCGCCTTCTCCTCCGGACGGCGGCTTGGCGACGCCCGCCGCGAGCTTCGCCACGACCTTCGACGTCCCACCGCCGATAGAGACCGTGAGGTGCGTGGCCTGCTGCACTGTGGCGCGGATGCGACGGGCGGTTTCCCTAAGCGGCTCGCCTTTGTACAACCGCTCGGTGCCCGACATGTCGAGGTAGAACTCGTCGCTCGACGCCTGTTCCACGGCCGGCGTGAAGTCGCCGAGCGCGCGCTTGATGTCGCGGCTCTTCTCGACGCACGCCTGCCACGGCACGGGCACGACCGTTGCGTCGGGACAGAGGCGGATCGCCCGCGCCATCGGCATCGCCGAATGAACGCCGAATGCGCGCGCCTCGTACGACGCCGACGTGACCACGCCGCGGCGCTCGGCCGATCCGCCGACGATGAGCAGCGCGGCGCGGCCGGCCCCGGCGGGGTCGACCAGGCGCGCCACCGACACGTAGAACGCGTCGGCGTCGGCCAGCAGGATCCGTGGCGCAACTGCTTCGTTCATTCGGCGAACACTTCTCGAGTGCGAGGGTACCAAGTTCGCCGCACGCGGCCGGGGAGGGTCGACACGCGACCCGCCGCCACGTGACGGAAGTCACCCGACAACGGGCAACACGCAGCAAGGGAGGAATTTGCCATGTTCGTCAAGCGAACGCTTCAGGGCGCGCTGGTAGCGATCCTCGCGGCGTCCCCGGCCTGCCGCCAGGGCGTGCCGCCCGAAGCGCAGGCTCGTATCGACTCGCTCACCACGGCGGCCGCCGAGCGCGACCAGCTGATGAATGAGATGGCGCAGAACACGCGGTTTCTGAGCGAGATCGGCGCCGACCTGTCGAAAGTCCAGATCAAGACGAAAGACTTGAAGCTCGGGCGCTCGGAGTCGCCGTCGGACGCCGTGCGCGACACGGTGGCGGCCAAGATCCGCTATATCGCCACGCGGATGCAGGCGACCGACGCCAAGCTGCGCACCAGCGAGGAGCACGTGCGCGGGTTGACCCACATCTCCGACAGCCTGCGCTCGACGCTCGAGTCCACGCTGACCAACTTCCAGCAGATGATGGACAATCAGAAGGTGCAGATCGCGTCGCTCGCGGCGCAGGTCGACACGCTGCGCGGTGAGAACGGCGCGCTGCGCGACACCCTGGGCAACCTCACGACCTACACCAACACGGTCTATTACATCGTGGGGACCAAGGACGACTTGATCAAGAAGGGCATCATCTCCGAGGAAGGCGGCAGCCGCTTCCTGTTCGTCCTGTGGAAGTCGGGCAAGACGCTGGTGCCGGCGCGCCACCTCGATCCGCATGACTTCACGGCGATCGACAAGCGCCAGGTGACGAGCATTCCGCTCACCGACCCGGGCGCCACCTATCGCATCGTGTCGCGCAACGACCTCTCGGCCCTGGGCGTGCAGCCCGCCGAGGACGGCACGATCAGCGGGCCCACGACGCTCCCCATCGCGGATGCGGGGCGGTTCTGGGCGGGCACCAAGTTCCTGATCATCGTCGAGGGCTGAGCGTCGCAGTTGCACCACACGAAGCCCCGCGTCGCCTCCGGGCGGCGCGGGGTTTCGTCTATTAGGATTCCCGATCATGGAAGACTCACTCATCGCCGGCGCGGGGCCGATTGGCCTCGCCTGCGCCGTCTCCGCCAAGCGGCACGGCGTGGACCCGCTGGTGATCGACGCGGGCCCGGTGGTCAATTCGGTCGTGCGCTACCCCATCGGCATGACGTTCTTCACGACGCCTGAGAAGATGGAAATCGGCGGCCACCCGTTCGCCTGCGCGGGCCAGAAGGCGACGCGCGAAGAAGCGCTCAAATACTACCGCGGCGTGGCGCGGAACGAAGCGTTGCGCGTTCGCCCTTACGTGCGGCTCACGGCGGCCCAGCGGCAGAACGGCGCGATCGAATGCGTGCTGGCGACGCGCACCGGCGAAGAGCGCGTCACCACGCGCCGGCTGGTGCTCGCCACGGGCTACTTCGACCATCCCAATCTGCTCGGCGTGCCGGGCGAAGACCTGCCGCATGTGAGCCATTACTTCGACGAGCCGCACCGCGGCTTCAACCTCGATGTGGTGGTGATCGGCGGCCGGAACTCGGCCGTCGAAGCGGCGCTGGAGTTGTTCCGGGCCGGCGCGCGCGTCACGCTGGTGTACCGCGGCAAGGAGCTGCCCGGGAGCATCAAGTACTGGGTGCGGCCCGACATCGAGAACCGCATCAAGGCGGGCGAGATCGCGGCACGGCTGGGCGCCGAGGTCCAACGCGTCACGGGCGACGCCGTGGTGATCAAGCAGGGCCGCAAAGAAGAGGCGATCCCGGCGCAGCGCGTCTATGCGCTGACCGGCTATCACCCTGACTTCGATCTGTTCAAGGGGATGGGCATCGCGCTCGACCCGAAAACGTTACGCGCGACGCTCGATCCGGACACGCGCCAGACCAACGTGCCCGGCATCTACATGGTGGGCAGCATTTCAGCGGGTCGCGCGATCTCCGAGATCTTCATCGAGAACGGGCGGTTCGACGGCGACAAGATCTTCGCCTAGAGGGCGTCCGCCCAGGCTCGCATCGCCCCCGCCAGCTCCTGCAGCACATCGTGCTCGGTCTTGCCCGAGCTTTTCTTCACTTTGAACGAATGATCGCCGCCCTCGATCAGGTGGAGCGTCGCCCGTTTGCCCAAGCGACCCACGACCTGCTGCAATAAGTCGAGCTGCGCGA
>DATLWA010000033.1:0-14689 GCA_035576905.1 Gemmatimonadales bacterium | reverse complement strand
CCTCGACGTCCAGATGCTCGGCGAGCACGCGCGCCAGCGCGTCCTTCTCGCCCGTGACGATGTTCACCACCCCGTCGGGGAGGTCGGACGTTTCCAGCACGCCGTAGAAGTCGGTGGCCGAGAGCGGATGCGCCTCCGACGGCACGACCACGACGGTGTTGCCCATGGCGATCGCCGGTGCGACGAGCGAGGTGAACCCGAGCAGCGGCTGCTCCTCAGGCGCCACGATGCCGATCACGCCGAGGGGCTCGTTCATGGCCAGCGTCACGCCGCGGATGGGCACGTGGTGCACCGCGCCGTCATACTTGTCCGCCCAGGCGGCGTACGTGAAGAGCCGCGCGATGCTCGCCGCGACTTCCCGCTGTGCCCGCTCGGGCGTGCCGCCCGTCATCGCCTGGATCCGCCCGGCGAACTCCTGGGCCCGGGCCGACAGGTTCTCGGCGACATAATAAAGGATCTGCGCGCGGGTGTGCCCCGCCCCGCGCCCCCACTCCGCGGCGGCCTGCGCCGCCTCCACCGCGTTACGGATGTCTTTGCGGTTGCCGTCGCCGACCTCGCCCACCAGCGCCCCGGACGGCGAGCGGATCTGGCGACTGTACCCCTGGTCGGGGCGCACCTGCTTGCCGCCGATGAAGAGCTTGGGAGTGCGGTCAATCGGCGGGAGCGCGTCGGAACTCGGAACGCGGACGTCGGAGCGCGGAACAGGTGCGCCCGCGTCGTTCCGCGTTCCGCGTTCCGCGTTCTCGCTTTCCCAGTCCGCCTTGAGATACGCCCACATCCCCTCGCGCCCGCCCTCGCGGCCGAAGCCCGACTCGCGGTAACCGCCGAAGCCCGACGCGGCGTCGAACTGGTTGGTGCAGTTCACCCAGACCACGCCGGCCTTAAGCTTGGGCGCCACATCGAGGGCGAGATTGATATTCTCGGTCCAGACGCTCGCGGCGAGGCCGTAGGGCGTGTTGTTGGCGAGCTCCACCGCTTCGCGTGGCGTGCGGAATGTCATCGAGACGAGCACGGGGCCGAAGATCTCGACTTGCGCGATGGTCGCGGCCGGTGAGACGTCGGTGAACAGGGTCGGCGGATAGAAGTAGCCTTCCGTGGGACAGGCCCACGACGGCTGCCACATCTTGGCGCCCTCGTCCACGCCCTGATTCACCAGCGTGCGAATGCGCTCCAGCTGCACCGGCGCCACGATGGCGCCCATGTCGACGGCTTTATCGAGCGGCGAGCCGAGGCGCAGCTTCTCCATGCGCGCGCGCAGCTTGCCGAGCAGCCGCTCCGAGACGCCCTCCTGCACCAGCAGCCGCGATCCGGCGCAGCAGACCTGGCCCTGGTTGAACCAGATCGCGTCGACCACGCCCTCGACCACGCTGTCGAGGTCGGCGTCCTCGAACACGATGAACGGGCTCTTGCCGCCGAGCTCGAGCGTGAGCGACTTGCCGCTCCCCGCCGTCTGTTTGCGGATGATGCGGCCGACGTCGGTCGATCCCGTGAACGCGATCTTGTCGACGTCGGCGTGCTGCACCAGCGCGGCGCCGGTGCGGCCGTCGCCCGTGATCACATTGAGCACGCCCGTGGGGAGGCCCGCCCGCTCGGCGATCTCCGCGAAGCACAGCGCGGTGAGCGGCGTGAACTCGGCGGGCTTCAAGACGATCGTGTTTCCCGCGGCGAGCGCCGGCGCCACCTTCCAGGCGACCATCAGCAGCGGAAAATTCCACGGAATGATCTGCCCCACCACGCCCACGGGCCCGTAGCCCGGGAACTCGGTCTCGAGCAGCTGGGCCCAGCCGGCGTGATGGTAGAAGTGCCGCGCCACGAGCGGCACGTCGATGTCGCGCGTCTCGCGGATCGACTTGCCGTTGTCGAGACTCTCGAGCACGGCCAACAGGCGGGCGTTCTTCTGGACCTCGCGGGCCAGCGCGTACAGGTGGCGCGCCCGCGCGTGTCCCGACAGGCCGCGCCAGGCGGGCAACGCCGCGCGCGCGGCGCGCACCGCGCGGTCCACGTCCCCGGCATCCGCCTGCGCCACGCGCGCCAGGACTTCGCGGGTCGCGGGATTGATCGTCTCGAAGCGCTCCCCCGTTTGCGGGGCGACCCACTGCCCGCCGACGAAGAGCCCGAACTCACCGCCGTGGGCCTTGAGCCATTCCAGGGCCGGCGCCTTGCTCTCGGGCGCCGGGCCGTAGGCCATCGTCTCGAAGATGCCGGCGACGGTGGAACTCATGTCAGACCATCGGGTGGCGGTACGCTGCCGAGTAGCGGCCGGTCACGAAGTGCTCGAGCTGGCGCTCGATGTCCGTGAGCAGCGCGCTCGCGCCGATGCGGAACAGGTCGTTACGCAACCAGCGGTCGCCCAGCTCTTCCTTCATCAGGATGAGCCAATCGAGCGCGCCCTTGGCGGCGCGGATGCCGCCCGCGGGTTTGAACCCGACGACGTGGCCGGTGCGATCGAGATACTCGCGGATCATGCGCGTCATCACCACGCCCACAGGCAGCGTCGCGTTCACGGGTTCCTTGCCGGTCGAGGTCTTGATGAAATCGGCGCCCGCCATCATCGCCACGAGGCTGGCGCGCGCGACGTTGGTGAGCGTCGCGAGCTCGCCGGTGCCGAGGATGACTTTGATGTGCGCCGGCCCGCAGGCCTCGCGGAACGCGCGCACTTCGTCGTACAGCGCCTCCCAGTTCCCCGTGAGCACGTGCGCGCGCGTGATCACGACGTCGATCTCCGCGGCGCCCGCCGCGACCGACGCGCGGATCTCCTCGATGCGCTGCGGGAAGGGGTTGAGGCCGGCCGGAAAGCCCGTTGACACGGCCGCGACTGGAATGCCGGAGTCGCGCAGCGCGTCGACGGCCACGGGCACGAGCGCGTGGTAGACGCACACCGCGCCCACGGTAATTCCCAGGTCGCTCGCGCCCAGCGCAGCGAGCAAGTCCTGACGCACCGGCTGCCGCGCTTTGGCGCACAAGCGCCGCACGTTGCCGGGCGTGTCGTCGCCCTGGAGGGTGGTGAGATCGATGCAGGTCACGGCGCGCAGCAGCCAGGCCGCCTGCCATTCCTTCTTTACCGTGCGGCGTGTGGGGATGGTCGCCGCCCGCCGCTCGACCGCGCTGCGGTTCACCCGGATGGCCCGCACGAGGTCGAGGTCGAGCGGCACGCCCGGATTCCGTGCCGGCGGGGCCGGCTCGGGACGGGCGCCCGGAACGGCGGGCGCGCGCAATCGGTCGCGTTTGGACTGCTCGCGGGTCACGGTCATGGACGTCCGTGCATCATGGACGCGCGAGGGCCAAAAGTCAAACGCCACAGGCGCTTGCAGCACCGGGGCCCGCCTCCTACCTTGGGGCCCGTGCAGGGATCCCGGGTCGTCGTCGTCGCGGATGCGCACCTCGGTCAGGTGCCGCACGCGACCGAAGCCGCGTTTCACGCTTTCCTCGACGCCGTGCCCACGCTCGGCGACGCCCTGCTCATCAACGGCGACCTGTTCGACTTCTGGTTCGAGTACAAGCGCGTCATTCCCCGCAAACATTTCGGTACCGTCGCCAAGCTGCGCGCGCTGCGCGAGCGCGGCGTGCCGATCGCGTTCATGGGCGGCAATCACGACCGTTGGGGCGGCGCGTTCCTGAAGGAGGATTTGGGGATCGAGTACTGGTCGTCGGGCCCGACCGAGATCACGCTCGCCGGACGCCGCGCGTTGGTCCATCACGGCGACGGGCTCACCGAGCAGCACTGGAGCGGCGCGCTGACCCACGCCGTGCTGCGCAACCCGGTCACCGTCGCGGTGTTCGGCATGCTCCACCCCACCATCGGCTTCTGGATCGCCGACAAGCTCTCGGGCGCCTTAGCCGACAACACCAAGAACGCGCTCGTGCTCGACCGGGCAGCCATCGGACAACGCGTCTGGGCGACGGAGCTGCTGCAGCGGCGCGCGGAGCTGGGGCTCGTCGTGCTGGCGCACACGCACCGCCCCGCGCTCGAGCAGCTGCCGGGCGGCCGGGCGTATGTCAATCCGGGAGCATTCCTCGACGGCGGGCGGTATGCGCTCGTGACACGCGATATGGTGGAGCTGAAGACCTTCCAGCCGTAGCGTCAGCCCAGCGGGACGACCTCGACCTGTTTGATCTTCTCCCCCAGAAACCGCGCTCCCACGCTCCGGAAGTGCGGCTCGTCATCCGATACCACGAAGCGATGCTCCGGTGCGCTCTGTCCGTTCGCCGTGAGGTGGCGCTCGGCGAGCTCGCGCTTGACCGACTCCGCCGTCTCATCGGCGCTGTCGATCAGGGTCACGCCCGGCCCCAGCACGCGGCCGAGCAGCGGCTTGAGCAGCGGGTAGTGGGTGCAGCCGAGGACGACGACGTCCACGCCGGCCCGCCGCAACGGCTCGAGATAGTCGCGGGCGATCAGCTCCGTGGCGGGATGCTCGAACCAGCCTTCTTCCACCAGCGGCACGAACAGCGGGCACGGCTGCGACACCACCTGCGCGTCGCCGCGCAGCGCCTTGATGGCGCGCTCGTAGGCGCCGCTCGCGACCGTGCCGGCCGTGCCGATCACGCCGATCTTCCCCGTGCGCGACGCGCGCACCGCGGCGCGGGCGCCCGGCTCGATCACTCCGACCACCGGTACGGGCGAGTGCGCCTGCAGATCGGCGAGCGCGTGGGCGGTGCTGGTGTTGCAGGCGACCACGACGGCCTTCACGCCGCGCTTCAGGAGAAAGGCGAGGATCTCCCCGGAATAGCGCCGCACCGTGTCGGGCGACTTGGGTCCGTACGGCACGCGCGCGGTGTCGCCGAAGTAGATCACCGATTCGCGCGGCAGCTTCTCGAACAGCGCGCGCGCGACGGTCAGGCCGCCGATCCCGGAATCGAAGACCCCCAACGGAGCGGCATTCATGGGCGGGGCAGCGGCAGCGAGAGCCCGACGCCGCCCGGGACCGCGCGCAGTTGCAGATCCTTCGGGAAGTCTTGCAGGTGCGCGGCCACGAACGCATCGGCGCCGGCGAAGAGGTGGTTGAAGACCCACAGCACGAGCCAGTCCTGCACCTCCTGGCGCTTGGCCTTGAGGTTGGACGAGCCCGTCTCTTTCATGTAATTGGCTTCCTGCTGCGCCTTGAGCGTCATCATGGCGGTGACGCCTTCCCAGGTGACGAGAATCGCACCGACGGTGTGCCGGCCCGTCGCCGCTTGTCCCCAGCCGGGCAGCACCATCGAGCGCCACATGGCGGAGATGGGCCGCATCAGGTGCGACGTATCGGCGCGTACGGAGTCGCGACGCAGCGCCGGCACCGAGTCGCGCCGCGCGGCGGTGGTGTCCTGGGCGGACAGGCGGACGGGCGGACAGGCGGTCAGGATCGCGACTCCGACGAGCGACGCGACAGCCCAACCGCCGGACCGCCGGACCGCCCTCACGCCGCCACCAGCACGTTGAGACACGACTTCACGATCCGCACGGTGCACGCGCGCGCGTCGCCACCGCGCAGCTCGCCATCGAGGTGCATGAGCAATGGCGCATCGAACGACCGCACGGTCACCTCGCGGGTTTGGAACAGGGCGGCACGCCGGCTGCCCCCGTGCGTGCCGCGCATGACGCGCGGCAGCAGCCAGAGAAAGCCGGGGAGCGACACGCGGCGCACGACGCACACATCGAGCCGGCCGTCCGCGGCGCTCGCGTCCGGCGCGAAGCGGTACGAGCCGCCCGCCGTGGTCCCATTGCACACCTCCACGAGCATCACGTACCCCGTTTCCCGGAACTCGGCCGCCTGGATCTCGAAGCGCGGCGGCGCGAACCGCGCGAACGTCTGAAATATGGGGACGAGATAGGAGAGAAAGCCCTTGAGGTGGGACGAGGCGTTGCGCCGCTCCACCACGGCGGGCCCGAAGCCGAACCCCATGGTGTTGACGAAGTACTCGTCGCCGTCCACGCGACCGGCGTCGAAGCGCTGCACTCTCCCCGTCACGAGCCGGGCGACGGCGCGAGCGACGCCGTGGCGGTACGTGCCCACCAGCTTGGCGAAGTCGTTGCCCGACCCCAGCGGCACGACGCCGAGCGCCGCGTCCGAGCGGGCGGCGAGGAGACCGTTGGCGACCTCGTGCACGATGCCGTCGCCGCCCACGGCGATGACGTGCGTGGCCCCCGCCGCGGCGGCGGCGCGCGCCAGCCCGGTGCCATCGCCCGGCGCCTGCGTCTCGATCACGTCGACCACCCAGCCCTGCTCGCGGAACGCGCGGGCGACCGGATCTTTGGCACGGCGCGCCGCGCCGCGGCCGGCTGCGGGATTGAGGATGATGTGGGCGTGGCGCACGCGCCCTAAGATAGCGTTAGCGCGGCAGGTACGACTCGCCCCAGGCGACGTCGAACTCCCACTTGCAGTTGGGGCACTGCAGCCGCTTGATCTTCTTGGCGAGCGGCGTGCGCTCGCCGCAGCTGGGGCACACACCGTAGCGGTCGCCCAGTTTGGCGCGACCCTTGGCGGGCGTCTCGACGACGGTCCACTTGGGCGGCGGGCGGTCCACGATCTCGAGCAACGCCTTGAGGAGCGTCCGCGGGCGCTTGTTCACTTCGACCGTGACGTTGAGGCCGTCGGTCGCGAGGACTTTGTACCACGCGCCGCGGCGCACCTTGGCGTCGACGTCGGCTCTGAGACGGGCGTAGCGTTGCTGGGACATGCTATTCCTCATGGTGACGCGTTCGTGCTGGCAACTGGCGGGAGCGTGTAGGAATCGAACCTACCCAGCCCCTTACGAAGCCGAGCTGGTTTTGAAGACCAGTCGGACCACCAGGCCCGATCCGCCCCCGGGGCGGCACACAAGCTAGCCACCCCCAGCCACTTCCTCCAGCTTCATGCGGCTTCATCGCGCAACGGCGGACCCGCGCGTAGTTTTTACGGCCGATGCTCGGCGTTCTTCTTATCACGCTCGCCCTGGCGTGGCCGCCCTTCACGCCACGGCGGCTCTCTCCGTACGAAATGGCGAAGGCGCGCTGGCTGCTGGAGCACCGGCTGCCCTGCCTCGCCTGTCACGAGCTCGGGGGCGAGGGTGGCCGCATCGGTCCGAGCCTGGGCGAGCTGCGCCGGCGACGCACGGCGGACGACGTGTATCGCACGATCGCCGACCCGCGAGGCGTGGCGCCGGGGACGATCATGCCCAAGGTCCCGATGACGGACGCAACGCGCAGGCTGCTCACGAACTACCTGCTGCAGGTGAACGCGCGGGCCGACCACACCCCCGTGATCACACGCCCGCCGGTCCCGCCGCCCCCCGACTCGGGCGGCGCGCTCTACGCGCGCGTGTGCGCGCTGTGTCATGGCGCCACGGGGGGCGGTGACGGGCCCAATGCACGCTACCTCCCGGTGCGGCCCACGGCACACGCGGACGCCGCGTACATGAGCACACGCACCGACGCGGAGCTGTACGACGCGATCGCGGCGGGCGGCGACTTGATGAGCAGGAGCAGCCGCATGCCAGCGTTCGGAGAGACACTCACGCCCGCCCAGATCCACGCGCTGGTGAATTACTTGCGCGCCTTGTGCCGCTGCCGGGGACCGGCTTGGTCCGTGGACGACCGATGAGCCGTCCAGGCCGCGTGGCGTGGTGGCTCGTGGCCGGTGTGCCCGCGGTCGTTGCCCTCGCACTGATCGTGTGGCGCCGCGCATCTCCACCGCGGCTGGTGCGCAGCCCCTTTCCCCCACCGGCGCAGCGGGCGTCGCCCGCTCCGGATCCCGCAGACTTCGTCGGCGCGGAGGCCTGCGCCGAGTGCCACGCCACGGTGTACGCCGCCTGGCGCGGCTCCACCCACGGCCGGGCGGGCGGGGCGCCGAGCGCAGCGGTCGTGATCGCGCCGTTCGACGGCCGTCCCCTGCGGTTCCGCGACGGCGTGGTGACGCCCGCCGCACGCGGCGGTCGCTACACGTTCACCGTGGCGCAGGACGGGCTCCGGCCTCAGATCTTCGAGGTCGCCGCCGTCGTGGGCGGAGGCCATCTCGTCGGTGGGGGAACGCAGAGTTTTTTCGCTCGGTGGGCCGACGGCACGCTGCGCTTCCTGCCGTTTGATTGGAGCAAGTCCACGGGGACCTGGTTTTGTAACACGATCGACCGCGCTAACCGGGGCTGGGTGCCGATCACCCCCGCGCTGCGCCTCGCCGACTGCGGCGATTGGCCGCCCACCCGAGTCCTCGGATCGAACACGCGCTTCCAAAACTGCGAGCAGTGCCACGGCAGCCAGATCCGGCTCGCCTTCGACACCGCGACCCACCGTTGGGAAACCGGCTACACCGCGCTCACGATCGATTGTGAGTCGTGCCACGGTCCCGCCCGGCGTCATGTCGCCCTGGCGCGGGCCGGCACGCTGGGCGGGGCAGCCGACATCGGGCTCTCCGACCTCAGCACGACGAGCAAGGACCAGGCGCTCGCGGTGTGCTACCAGTGTCACACGCTGAAGCACGAGCTGCGCCCCAATTACCTGCCCGGCAGCGGGCTCGCCGCGCACTTCTCTCTGCGCCTGCCGATCTACTCGACCCGACCGTTGTTCCCCGATGGCCGCGTGCGGTTGTTCGCGTACCAGGAAAACCAGTTGTACTCCGATTGCTATGTGAATGGGGCGATGACCTGCACGTCCTGTCATGATCCCCATAGCCAGTCCTACCGCGACGCCGCTGGCCGGCCGCTCGCGAGCCGGTTCGACGACGGCCAGTGTCTCACCTGCCATCCGAGCAAAGCCGCCGATCCTGCCGCGCACACGCACCATCGCCCCGGTTCACCGGGAAGCCGCTGCGTCTCGTGCCACATGCCGTACCTCCAAGAGCCGAACCTGGGCACCGCAATTCACTATGCGCGTTCCGATCACACCATCGCCATCCCGCGGCCGTCCTTCGACGCCACGCTGGGGATTCAGGGCGCCTGCGCGCAGTGTCATCGCGATCGCACGCCGGCCGTGCTCGAGCAGGAGGTCCATCACTGGTGGGGCGACCTCAAGCCGCACGCGCCCGGCGTGGATGGATTGCTTGCGGCGGCGAGCGTGGAGGACCGGGGGGCGGCGGCCGCGCGGCTCCTCCAGCCCGGCTCGGGGAGTGCGATCGCGCGGTATGCCGGACTGACCACCTTCTCACTCCGGTTCTTGTCGCCGGACATGCCGTTCCTCGAAGCCGACGCCGTCGACCGGCTGCAACAGCTGGCGCGGGATTCGGACCTGGACGTTCGGGCCCTGGCGCTCGCCGGCCTGCACCTGGCGCGGGGCGACGACCCGGACGTTGAACGGTTCCTGCGCGACGCGGTGCGCGGTCTCGGCGCAGTCGATCTCGAGGTACGCGACCGTTGGGTGTGGGCGCTCGGATTCCGCGGCGACGCCTACCTCTCGCGCGGCGACAACGCCCGTGCCCTGGCCGCATACCGCAAGCAGCTGCAGGTGGAGCCCGACAACGCTCTCGCTCTCCGCAACGTCGGCGTGGCGTTCGCGAACGCCGGCATCTACGACAGCGCGGCGCGATTCCTCCGCGCCGCCGTCGCGATCGACGCGACCCAGCCGCTGACGCTGGACAATCTTGCCTTTGTCCTCGACCAGGCGGGCGATGGGGCGGCGGCGCTCGCGACGTGGCAGCGAGCGATTGCGCTCGATCCCACCGAGTCCACCAGCTATGTCAGTCTGGGAAACGCGTACGGACGGCGGGGACAGTGGCGTGACGCACTGCAGGCCTATCACCAGGCCGCGGAGCTTGCACCCGGCGATCCGGACATCGCCTTCGCGCTGGCGCGGGTCTTCGCCCGCCTCGGCGTGGCGGATAGCGCGCGGGCAGAGCTGGGGCGGGTTCTGGAATTCGATCCGGGCAATCGTGCCGCGCGCGAGGCGCTGGCCGCGCTGCCGCGCTAGGCCAGGACCGCGATGACGTCGATTTCGACGCGCGCCCCTTTGGGCAGCGCCGCGGCCTGGACCGTCGACCGCGCCGGTTTGTGCGTGCCGAAGTGGCGGCCGTATACCTCGTTCATCGCCGGGAAGTCGGCCATGTCGGCGAGGTAGACCGTGGTCTTCACCACGTCGTCGAGGCGCGCGCCCGCGGCCTCGAGCACCGCCCGCAGGTTCTTCATGACCTGCTCGGTCTGTTCCGCCGCGGTCTTGCCGACCAGCTCCATCTTCTGCGGGTCGAGCGCGATCTGACCCGCCGTGAAAATCAGCCCGTTGGTGGTGATGGCCTGGCTGTACGGCCCGATCGCCTGCGGCGCGTTGCCCGTGGCGACGACGCCCAGTCCCTTGGTCTTGCGCATTAGAACAACCCCTCGATGGTGCCGTCGGGATGCACGCGCATCTTTTCCGCCGACGGCGTCTTGGACAGGCCCGGCATGGTCATGATGTCGCCCGCCAGCGCCACAACGAACCCCGCGCCCGCCGACGGCAGGATGTCGCGCACCTGGAGCGTGAAGCCGCTGGGCGCGCCCAGCTTCGCCGGGTCGTCGGAGAAGGAATACTGCGTCTTCGCCATGCAGACGGGCGTCTCGCCCAGGCCCTGCGCCGGCAGCTGCTCCAGGGCCCGCTCCGCGGCCGGACCGAACGCCACGCCGTCCGCCCCGTAAATCTCGCGCGCAATGGTCTCGATCTTCTCGCGGATCGGCTTCTTCTCGTCGTACAGCGGCCGGAACGCCGCCTTGGTCCCGCCGAGAATCTTGAGCAAGGTCTCGGCGACCGCGATGCCGCCGTCCCCGCCCTTCTCCCACACCTCGCACAGCTCCATCGGCACTCCCTCGGCGACGCACAGCGCCCGCACGGCGTCCACCTCGGCCGCCGTGTCCGTGATGAAGCGATTCAGCGCCACCAGCACCGGCACGCCGAACTTCTTCACGTTGCGGATGTGACGCTGCAAGTTGGCGGCGCCGCGCTGCAGCGCGGCCACGTCGGGCGTCCCGAGCTGATCTTTCTTCATGCCGCCGTGCATTTTCAATGCGCGGATGGTCGCGACGACGATCGCCGCCTCGGGGTTGAGCCCCGCCATGCGGCACTTGATGTCGAAGAATTTCTCGGCGCCCAGGTCGGCGCCGAAGCCGGCCTCCGTCAGCACGAGATCCGACAGCGTCAGCGCGAGCTTGGTCGCCACGACCGAGTTGCAGCCGTGGGCGATGTTGCCGAACGGACCGCAGTGCACCAGCGCCGGGCCGCCCTCGAGCGTCTGCACGAGGTTGGGGTTGAGGGCGTCCTTGAGCAGCAGGGTCATCGCGCCCGACGCCTTCAGGTCGCGCGCGCGCACCGGCTGCTTCTCGCGCGTGAGGCCCACGATGATGCGGCCGCAGCGCTCCTCGAGATCGGACAGGCCCGTCGCCAGGGCCATGATGGCCATGACCTCGGAGCCCGGGATGATCACGAAGCGCTCCTCGCGAGCGGGCCCCGCGTTCAACCCGCCGAGCCCCACGATGATGTTGCGCAGGGAGCGGTCGTTCATGTCGATGGTGCGGGGCCAGCTGATGCGGCGCGTGTCGAGCGCCAGCGCGTTGCCGTGGTGCAGGTGCGCGTCGAGCATCGCCGACAGCAGATTGTGCGCGCTCGAGATCGCGTGGAAGTCGCCGGTGAAGTGGAGGTTGATGTCCTCCATGGGAATCACCTGGGCGTACCCGCCGCCCGCCGCCCCGCCCTTCACGCCGAACACGGGACCGAGCGACGGCTCGCGGATGCAGAGGATCGCCTGCTTGCCGAGTTTGCGGAGCGCCTGGGTCACGCCGACCGTGACGGTGGACTTACCCTCGCCCGCGGGCGTGGGATTGATGCCGGTGACGAGCACGAGGCGGCCCTTCGGCTTGCGGCGCGCCAACGCGGTGAGCGAGATCTTCGCCTTGTACTTGCCGTACAGCTCCAGCTCGTCGTCGGCGAGGCCCAGCTCGGCCGCGACCTCCGCGATGGGACGCGGGCGCGCGGCCTGGGCGATGGCGATGTCGGTGGGGACTTTCACCGCAGCAGTCACGGGGCTCCTGGGTGCCTAGAGAGTCGTAGTGAGTCGTGAACCGAACAGGCGCCGCGCGTTGTCGGTGGTACGGACGCCCGTGGCCTCTACGGCTTCGCCGCGCGCGCGGGCCAGCGCCGCGGCCACCTCGCGCACGAACGCCGGTTCGTTGCGCGCGCCGCGGTGCGGCACGGGAGCAAGGTAGGGCGCGTCCGTCTCGATCAGCAAGCGGTCGGGCGGGCAGGCGGCCACCCGGTCCGCCAGCGTCCAACTCTTGAAGGTGATCATGCCGCTGAAGGAGAAGTACGCCCCGACGTCCATCCCCGCCGCGAACACCGCTGTTCCCGAACTGAACGAATGCAAGACCACCGAGCCGCGGGCCGCGGCGCGCAACAGCGCGGCCATGTCGTCGTCGGCCTCGCGCGCGTGCACCACGACCGGCTTCCCCAGCTCGGCGGCGATGCCGAGCTGCGCCTCGAAGGCGCGGCGCTGCGCGTCGCGGGGGCTGTGGTCGTAGTGGTAATCGAGTCCGGTTTCGCCCACCGCCACGATCGCCGGGTCCGCCAGCAATTCACGTAACCGCCGCTCGGCGTCGGGCGACCAGCTCTTGGCCTCGTGGGGATGCACGCCGGCCGTCGCCGACAGGCCGGGCGTGGCCCGCGCCAGCGCGACCGCGCGCGCGGCTTCATCGAGCGTCGCCCCGACCACCACGACGTGCCCCACGCCCGCGGCGCGGGCCCGCGCGAGCACCACGTCGCGGTCCTGGTCGAACGCCGCATCGCCGAGATGGCAGTGGGCGTCGACCAGCACTCAGGTCGTGGCCTGCGGCTGCTTCACGCCGTACGCGCGCGCCCCGCGCGCGTCCTGGCCGGGCCAGCGCTTCTCGATGTACATCAGGATCGGCGCGGCGATGTAGATCGAGGAGAACGTGCCGGTGAAGATCGCGAACGTCATGACCATGGCGAACGGCCGGATCACCTCACCGGCGAGAAAAACCAGAGCCAGCGTCGTCGCCATCGTGGTGCCGTGCGTCAACACCGAGCGCGGCAGCGTCTCGTTGATCGAGAGATTGAGAATCTCGTACAGATTCTGCCGCCGGTACTTGCGCAAGTTCTCGCGCACGCGGTCGAAGATGATGATCGTGTCGTTCAGCGAGTAACCGACCATCGTCAGGACCGCGCCCACGACGACGAGACTCACCTCCAGCCGCATCAAGACGAGGAAGGAGATGGTGGTGAGGATGTCGTGCGCCGTGGCGATCACCGCCGCGAGGCCGAAGCGCCACTCGAATCGCCACGCGAGGTAGGCCAGCGTGACGACGAACGAGAACACGATCGCGAGGAACGCCTTGCCCTGCAGCTCGCGACCGACCTTGGGCTCCACCGCCTGGTGGTCCACGATCGTGTACGTACCGGCGCCGAGCTTCGCCGTGAGGGCGCGATCGACCGCGGCGGCGGTCGCTTCCGAGCCGCCGCCCGGCCCCGTGGCCTGCGTGCCGAGGCGGGCGCGGATCTGGAACTCACTGTCGCTGCCGAATGTCGTGATCTCGGCGCCCTTGATGCCCGCCACATCGAGCGCGGAGCGCAGGACGCCGGTCTCGACGACCTGGTGCGTCCGCACCTGCAGCATCGTGCCGCCGGTAAACTCGATGGAGTAGTTGATGCCGCGGATCGCGAGCTCCACGAGGCCCGGGACGATCATCAGAGCCGTGAGCAGATAGGCCCAGCGGCGCCACTTGATGAAATCGTAATTGGCGTTGGCAAAGAGTCGGATCATCAGACGCTCAGGGTGGTGAGGTCCGGCCGCCGCTGCAGCCAGATCATGAAGAAGGTGCGGACGGCGAACACCGCCGTGATCATGGACGCCACGATGCCGACCATCAGGCTGATGGCGAAGCCTTGGACCGGGCCCGTGCCCACCAGATAGAGGATGGCGGCGGTGAGCCACGTGCTGACGTTCGAATCGACGATGGCGCTCATGGCATGCTGGAATCCCTCATCCACCGCCAGCCGCACCGATTTCCCGTGCTGCAGCTCCTCGCGAATGCGCTCGAAGATCAGCACGTTCGCGTCCACGGCGATGCCGACGGAGAGCACGAGGCCCGCCATGCCGGGGAGCGTGAGCGTGAACCCGAACAACGCCAGGCCCCCGAGGGTGAGCGCCACATACAGGGTCAGGGCGGCCACCGCGATCAGCCCCGAGACGCGGTAGTAGATCACCATGATCAGAATGACCAGCACCACGCCGACGACGCCCGCGCGAATGCCGTCGTGGATCGAGTCCGCGCCGAGGATCGGGCCGATGGAGCGCTCCGCCACGATGGTGAGCGGCACGGGCAACGCACCCGCGCGCAGCACCAGGGCCAGGTCGTTCGCTTCGACCAGCGGCTTCGAGCCCAGCTCGATCTGTCCCTGGGCGCCGATCTGGCTGCGGATCACCGGCGGCTGGCCCTGCACCTGGCCGTCGAGCAGGATCGCCATGTAGTCGCCGACGTGCTTGCCCGTCTCGTCGTAGAAGATCCGGCCGCCGCGATGGCTGAGCGTGAAGTTCACCACCGATTGGTTGGTCAGCGGATCGCGCTGCGCCACGGCCTTGGTGAGGTACTCGCCGGTGATCATGGGCCGGCTCTCGACCGCATACAGCGCGCGATACGCGCGCGCGCTGCGCACTTCGGTCGCGGCGTCCCACCGCAGCTCGAGGTGGCGCGGAATGAGCCGCTGCACTTCCGGCCGCTTGAGCAGGCTGTCGACGTACGGCCGTTGCTCTTCGGGCAGGAAGAATTCGCC
>DATLWA010000032.1:0-7460 GCA_035576905.1 Gemmatimonadales bacterium | reverse complement strand
TGCGGAACGCCCATGACGTGTACTTCAGCTGGCTGGGCGCCGTGAAGCCCGGCAGGTCCGAGACGTAATTGGCGAGCGCCCAGTTGGTCACCGTGCGGTCGAACGAGACGCCGGTGGCGTTGGCGACGTTGGCCGCGCCCGTCAACGTGGTGGCCTCCATCGGCCGAGTGACCGCGGCACCCGCCGCGAACGACGTGTCGGCGCGCAGCTGGTCCACCAGATAGCGCACGAACAGCCACGCGGCGCCGCGCTCCGCCAGACTGCCGATCCCCTCGGTGGGAAGCAGGAAATGGTTCCCCGTCGAATCGAGATACTGATAGGCGTTGTACAAGTCGCCGATCACGAACCGCGTGAACGTCACCGAGTCGGTCGGCAGGTAGCTCCGCCCGCCCAGCTCTTCGGCGTAATGCGAGAACCCCTCGTTCAACCACAGCACCTCCGGGTCGCCGCCCTTGATCAAGACGTGCTGGTTGTAGCTGATCATGTGCTGGAACTCGTGGATGAACGTCACGGGGATGAGATGCTTCACCTCGTTCGCGGTGTGGGCACAGGACAGCACGCTGTCCGGGTCCGCCACCAGTGAATAGAACACTTCGGCGTGGTTGAAGCGCGAGTCGCCGGCGTAGAACGGATCGATGTCCGCGCCGAAGAAGAACCCGGCCACAAATCCGCCGCTGGGGTCGTTGCACTGCTTCTTGGTCACGAGCTTGTTGACGAGCGGGGTCATCAGGACGATGACCTTGCCGTTGCCGTCGATGTCCGATTCGCGCCCGAAGGCCGCCGTGTCGAGCGGATAGAGCTTGTTGTCGAAGGTCTTGGCCAGCGTGTCGAGATCGAAGGTCGACAGGCCGCCCGCGGGCGCGGCATTGTCCACGTAGATCACCAGCGTGCTGTCCACCGCTTTCGCCGTCGCGGTGATGTGCTTGAAGACGGAGCACGTCAGGTTGGAGCAGACGCTGAACCCGCGCTGCTGATTGAGCGTGTCGGGCGGGGCCGGGAACGGCGCCACCGCCGCGGGGGCCGGGCCCGACGGCGCGGACCCGAAGAAGCGCCGCTGCTCCGACAGGCGCAGGAAGTCGTGGAACTGCTGGGCGAGCGTGGGAGCCGGGAGGTACGACTGGGCGGCCGCCAGCGCGGGACGGATGGTATCACCGTGCAGCGAGAAGCTCGTGGTCACCCCCGGCACGCCCGTGGCCGACTGCGGCACCACGAGGTAGATCGCGGAATCGATCCCCGAGGGGTTGATGTCGAACACCACGCAACCGGAGTCGCTCGCGGGGTCGAGCATCGTATCGGACCCCAGCGCCGTGCTGACGTGACTGCCGAACGACGAGGCGCAGGGCGGCAGCTTGACCCCGGTGCCGCCGTCGCTACACGCCGCCGCCGCCCAGAGTGACGAGATCGCGATCACCGACAGACTGTGCCGCATCGTGCCTGTCCTCCTTGGAGTCCCCCACCGCATCCAGCGCCCGGCGGAACGAGATCGCACCCGCCACTTCATTTACCCCAATCATCGCCAGAACGAGGGCCTCCAGCGAGACCCCCCATTCGGGAAAGGCCCGTCGCGCCAACGCCGCAAGCGCCACCGTCGCGCCGGGTTGCGACACCAGGCCCCACCAGCCGTACTGCGCCAGGGCCGGGTCCACGCTGGGGCTGCGCGCCGCCCAGCGCATTCCATAGTAGAGGCCGAGCGCGCGCAGCCCGGCGAACAGGGCGACCCATCCCCACACGTCCGCCAGGGCGCCGAGCGCCAACCCCGCACCGGCCAGGGCGAAGAACACCGCAAAGAGCGGGCCTTCGACCCCCGCGACCGCCCCGCCCAGCCCGGCCGCCTGCGCCGGAGCGAGACCGCGCAGCACCGCCCCGGCCGCCAGGGCGAACAGCACCGGCTCGAGGCCCACCCAATGCGCGCCCAGCCCGGCCACCAGCGCGAGTCCCAGGATCTTGGTGTCGGTGCGGGCACCGACCCCGACACGGGCGAGCAGCCACGCCGCCGCGGCGCCCGCCGCCAGCGCGCCCACCAGCAATGCAGGGCCCTGCCACAACGCCGCCGGGACCACCGCGCCCGCGCCGGAGAGCGGCCATGCCAGGAGCAACGCCAGCGCCAAGAGGACGAGGGCCGCGACCTCCTTCCCCGCCGCGACTGCCAGCACGTCGCGCGCCAGCGGCCCGCGCGCGCCGGTCTCATCCAGCAGGGCCTGCACCACCACGGGTGACGCGGCGACCGCGAATGCTCCCAGCGCCAACGCCACGGCCAGCCCGTCACCCCAAGACTCGTGTACCGTGAGCGGGAAGCGCGGCGTCGCGACGAACGCGACCAGCGCGGTGAGGAGGAAGGGTCCCGCGACGGTGCCCAGCAGCGCGCGGCGCAGGCCGGGTTGCGGCAGCGCGAGCGCCCGCAGGTCGAGGCCGGCGCCGGCGCGGAAGGCGATCAGCGTCACGACCACGTCGCCGACGAAACGCAGCGCCGCGACCTCGTCCGCGCGCACCAGCCCGAACCAGCTCGGCCCCACGATCACGCCGAGGGCGAGGTAGCCCACGAGGCGCGGCCAGCGGCGCCGCGCGACGAGCGATCCGGCGACCGGCGCCGCCAGCAGCAGGAAGCCGAGTGCGAGTGTGGCGCGCGCCTCGAGCGGCGCTCCCGCCGTCAGGCGGTGGAACAGGGCGGTCGCGGCGCCCAGGACGAACAGCGTCGCCCATTGCATGGCGTGGAAATCTCGACGCAGCGATTCGTTTTGACAATGCGGGCAACCCGGGTATCTTCAAGACATCCGCGATGGCATTCGTTCATCTCCACACGCATAGCGAATATTCCCTGCTCGACGGCGCGAATCGCATCCCGGAGCTGTTGGACCGGGTGCAGGCGCTGGGCATGGATTCGCTCGCCGTCACCGACCACGGCAACCTGCATTGCGCGTGGTCGTTGTACGAGGAAGCGAAGGCCCGGAAAGTCCGTCCCATCCTGGGCTTCGAAGCCTACCTCGCCTTCGGCAGCCGCCACGCGCGCGAGAAGCAGCCCGACGCGCCGGCCGCCTATTCGCACCTCGTCCTGCTCGCCCGCAACCGCATCGGCTACCACAACCTGGTGAAGCTGTCGTCGATCGGCTTTCTGGAAGGGTTCTACCGCCGGCCGCGCATCGACAAGGAAGTCCTGGAGCGCCACAAGGACGGGCTCGCCTGCCTCGCCGCCTGCCTCTCGGGTGAAATCGCGCTGTACCTGCGCCAGGGCAACTATGCCGCCGCGCGATCGAGCGCCGAGTGGTTCGCCCGCACGTTCCCCGACGCCTTCTGGCTCGAAGTGCAGGACCACGGCATCACCGAAGAGCGCGTGGTCACCGACGGCATGTTCAAGCTCGCGGCGGACCTGGGCCTGCCCGTGGTCGCCACCAACGACGCGCACTACCTGAAAAAGGACGATGCCGAGGCGCACGATGTGCTGCTCGCCATCGGCACCGGCAAGGACCTGGACGACCCGAAGCGGTTCCGCTTCTTCGGCCAGGAGAGCTACGTGAAGAGCGAGAAGGAGATGCGCGCGCTCTTCAAGGATCACCCGGAGGTGATCGACGAGACCGCCCGCGTCGCCGAGCGCTGCGAGCTGGACTTCGAGAAGCGCTACTACCTGCCGCAGTTCCCCAGACCCGCGGAGTTCGCGAGCGACAACGACCTGCTGGTGCACCTGGCGCGCGCCGGCGCCGGGCGTGTCTACGGCACGCCCCTGCCCGAGCCGGTGGAGCAACGCCTGCAGTACGAGCTGGACGTGATCTCGCGTACCGGCTACGCGGGATACTTCCTGATCGTGCAGGACCTGGTGCAGGCGGCCAAAACCCGCGGCATCCCCGTAGGACCGGGCCGCGGCTCGGCCGCGGGTTCGCTGGTGGCCTACGCCCTCGGCATCACCAACATCGACCCGCTGCGCTTCGATTTGCTGTTCGAGCGCTTCTTGAATCCCGAGCGGGTGTCGATGCCCGACATCGACCTGGACTTCTGCTTCGAGCGGCGCGGCGAGGTGCTGCAATACGTGCGCGAGCGCTACGGCCGTGATTCGGTGGGCCAGATCATCACGTTCGGAACACTCAAAGCCCGCGCCGCCTTCCGCGACGTGGCGCGCACCCTGCGGGTCGAGATGGGCGACGTGGATCGCCTGACCAAGCTGATCCCGTCGGGGCCCGGCGTGACGTGGACGCTGGCCGATGCGGCGGCCAAAGTTCCCGAGCTGCAGGCCGCGTCGCGCCAGGACGAGCGCATCAAGAAAGTCCTGCAGCTGGGCGCCCGCATCGAGGGCCTGTCGCGCCACGCGTCGGTGCACGCCGCCGGCGTGGTGATCGCGCCGGGCCCGCTGAGCGACTACGTCCCCGTCTGCCTCGCGCCCCAGGAAGCCGAAGCCATCATCACGCAGTTCGACATGGTGGCACTCGAGAAGGTCGGTATGCTGAAGATCGACCTGCTCGGCTTGAAAACCCTCACCGTGCTGCACGACGCGACCAAGATGGTCGCGCAGCGCCACGGCACGACCGTCGACCTGGACCGCCTCACGCTGGACGACCCCGAGGTGTACCGCCTGCTCTCGTCGGGGCGCACGGCAGGCGTGTTCCAGTTCGAGTCGGCGCTCGCGACCGACTGCCTGCGCAACATGAAGTGCGACCGCTTCGACGACCTCGTCGCGACCAACGCGCTGCTGCGCCCCGGCCCGCTCGACACCGGGATGCACCTCGTCTTCATCAACCGCAAGCTGGGCCGCGAGAAGGTCACCTACCCGCACCCCGCGCTGCGCGAGATCCTCGAGCCCACCTACGGCGTGATCACCTATCAGGAGCAGGTGATGCGCATCGCCAACGTACTGGCGGGCTTCTCGCTCGCCGAAGCCGACGTGCTGCGCAAGGCGGTGGGCAAGAAGGATCAGAAGCTCATCGACGCGGAGCTGGGGCGCTTCATCGAGCGCGCGCTGGCACAGGGACACGCGAAGAAGGTCATCGAGGACATCGCCGCCCAGATCGCGACATTCGGCCGCTACGGGTTCAACAAGTCGCACTCCGTCGCCTACTCGGTGTTGTCCTATCAGACGGCGTGGTTCAAGGTGCATTACCCGGCCGAATTCATGGCCGCGCTGCTGTCGTCGGAAATCGGCAACACCGACAAGGTCGTGCAGTACATCAACGAGGCGCGCGAGCTGGGCCTCGACGTGATGCCGCCCGATGTGAACGAATCGGGTTTCAAGTTCACGGTCGTGGCCGACCGCCGCATGCGGTTCGGGCTGGGGGCGGTGAAGAACGTGGGCGCGGGCGCGATCGCATCGATCATCGAAGGCCGCGGCCCCGGACCCTACCGCTCGCTGGTGGACCTGTGCGACCGAGTCGATCTGCGGCTCTGCAACAAGCGCGTGATCGAGGCGCTGATCGACGCCGGGGCGTGCGACGGACTGGGCGGGCATCGCGCGCAGCTCGTGGCGGCGCTCGACACGGCGTTCGCCGAGGCGCAGGTGCGACAGCAGGACCGCGAGGCGGGCCAGGGCGGGCTGTTCGGCGAGACCGCCGCGCATCCGCGCCACGAAGTGCCGCTGCCCGACCTGCCGCCCTGGACCGAGCAGGAGCGGCTGCAGAAGGAAAAGGCGGTGATCGGGTTCTTCATTTCGGGGCACCCCCTCGCCAAATACCGCGCCGAGGTGGAGCTTTTTGGGACGCGGACCACGGCGACGCTGGGCGAGTGGTCCGATCAGAAGGTGTTGATCGCCGCCGTCGTGACGGTGGTGAAGCGGCAGATCTCGAAGAAGACGGGCGCGGAGTACGCGCGGCTCGTGCTCGAGGACTTCCACGGCACCGCCGAGGCGCTCGTGTTCCCCGAGGCCTGGGCCAAGTTGAACGACGCGATCCGGGCCGACCGGGCGCTGTTGCTCACGGGCAGCTACAGCCCGCGCGACCGTGGCGAGGAGCAGGTGCCGTTCATCGTCGAGGCGGTGCGGCCGCTCGACGATCTGCTGGCGAGCGGCGCCATCGGCGTGGCGCTGGTGTGGAGCGCGGCGCAGCCGCCCGCACCCGATGCCGCGCGCGCCGTCGCCGCGCTGTGCGCCGCGCATCCCGGCCCCGCCCCCGTGCTGGTGGAATGGGGCGACGGCAACGGCGGCGGCAGCGGCAGCACGGCCACGCTCCGCAGCCGGGCCTATCGCGTCGACGCCGCCGAAGATCTGCTGGCGGCGTTGCGCGGCCTGCTCGGTCCCGACCGCGTGCATCTGGTCAAAGCGAGCTAAGAGAGGGCATGGCGACTTACACGCTGGACTTCGAGCGCCCGCTCCTGGAGCTGGAGCGCCAGATCGAGGAGCTGAAGAAGGTCGCCGACGCGAGCGCCGGCGACCTGGCGCCGCAGGTCCGCGCGCTCGAAGACCAGCTCGCCGCCCTGCGCACCGAGATCTACAAGAACCTCACGCCGATGCAGCGCGTGCAGGTGGCGCGCCACCCGCGCCGCCCCTACGCGCTCGATTATCTGCGCACGGTGTTCACCGATTTCGTGGAGCTGCACGGCGACCGCCTGTTCCGCGACGACCCGGCGATCGTGGGCGGCTGGGCGCGGCTCGAGGGCGAGACGGTGATGGTCATCGGCCACCAGAAGGGCCGCGACACCAAGGAAAACCTCAAGCGCAACTTCGGCATGGCGCACCCCGACGGCTACCGCAAGGCGCTGCGCCTGATGAAGCTCGCCGAGAAGTTCGGTGCGCCGGTGGTGACGCTCGTGGACACGCCGGGCGCTTACCCCGGCCTCGGCGCCGAGGAGCGGGGCCAGGCCGAGGCCATCGCCCGCAACCTGATCGAAATGGCGTCGCTCCGCACGCCGACCATCACGGCCGTGATCGGCGAGGGCGGCTCGGGCGGCGCGCTCGCCATCGGCCTCGCCGACCGGGTGATCATGCTGGAAAACTCGGTCTACGCCGTGATTTCGCCCGAGGGCTGCGCCGCCATCCTGTGGAAGGACGCCAGCCAGCGGGAGCGGGCGGCGGAGGCCCTGAAGCTCACCGCCGAGGACCTGTTGAAGCTGGGCGTGATCGACGAAATCGTCCCCGAGCCCGCCGGCGGCGCGCATAGCGACCCCGACGCGGCGGGCGAAGCCCTGGGGGAGGCCCTGCGGCGCCAGCTGCGGGCCCTAAGGAAGATCCGTGTGGAGAAGCTCCTGAAGCGCCGCGAAGAGAAGTATCTTTCGCTCGGTGCCCTCACCGAGAAATGATGTGACGTCGGTCGTCGAAGTCCGCTTCAAAGGCAACCGCAAGGAATACTTTTCCTGGCCTGCGCCTGAGCCCCTCGCCCTCCACGACCCCGTGATCGTCGAGGTCGAGCGCGGGGAGGACCTCGGCCGCGTGTCGGCGTACGGGGACCTGGCCGAAAAGAAGTGCACCCGCTGCGGCAATTGCGCCCTGGGCGGAGACGGCCATCCGGCCGTGACCCACCGCGTGCTGCGGCGCGCGTCCGCCGACGACG
>DATLWA010000031.1:0-5253 GCA_035576905.1 Gemmatimonadales bacterium | reverse complement strand
CCGCCTAGGCGCGCAGCGCTCTCGTCGTGCACTTCGCCCAAGAGCTGGCGCAGTCAGATCGCACCGACTGAAGTGGACACGTTCTTCCGACACCGCCTGCTGATCGGCGAAGTGCACGACGAGAGCGCTGCGCGCCTAGGCGGTGTGTCGGGCAATGCGGGGTTGTTCTCGAATGCGCCGGACTTGGCGCGCCTTGCGACATGGCTGCTGGAGGCTCGAGCGGGTGGGCTCACCCCGGGGCCACGCCTCGGGGTAAAGCTGGAGGTGGTCCGGAATTTCACCACCAAACAAGACTTACCCCCCGGCTCCTCCCGCGCGCTCGGCTGGGACACACCGAGCGGTCGCTCGAGCGGCGGCAGCAACCCGCCGGCCGATGCGTTCGGCCACACGGGTTACACCGGCACCTCGATCTGGCTCTATCCGACGCAGGACCTCTTCATCATCCTGCTCTCGAATCGCGTCAACCCCACGCGCAGCAACATCAAGATCCTGCAAGTGCGCCCGCGCGTGGCGGACCTGGTCTTCGCCGCTATTCGATGACGGTCTGCCAGCCGCGGCGCGACAGGTCGCGGTAGATCACGAACCCACCAAGGGCCGCCAGCGCCAGTAACAAGAGCCCGGGCGTCGTATCACCCAGCAGCAGTTTGCCCACCCCGAACAGCGCGCCGTAGACCAAAGTGCACCCCGCGATCCAGTCGAGCAGGTTGGAGAGGCCACCGCTCGCCGCCTTGACGTCGGGCGCGAGCGCCGCGACCCGCGCCCAGCCGGCGCGCGAGGGCCGCGTGCGCCGGTAGAACGCAACCAGCGTCTCGTTGGGCTCGGGTGCCGTGAGATACGTGACCGCGAGCCAGACGACCGTGGTGATCCCCACCGTGATGATCATCATCCACGCGAAGTCGAGCGGCTTGTCGCTGTCGTACCCGAACGCGAGCTGCAGCAGGACTGAGACCACGAACGCCGCCGCCATCGCGGAGACTTCGCTCCACGCGTTGATGCGCCACCAGTACCAGCGCAGCAACAAGACGCCGCCGGTGCCCGCGCCCGTGACGATCAGCACCTTCCACGCGCCGCCGATCGATCCCATATAGAACGTGACGACCGCGGAGATGAGCGTCAGCAGCACGGTGGCGAGCTGCGAGGCGCGCACGTAATACGCCTCGCCCGCATCGCGTCGCACGAAGCGGCGCCAGAAATCGTTGATCAGATAACTCGCGCCCCAGTTGAGCTGCGTGGCGATGGTGGACATATACGCCGCCGCGAACGCCGCGATCATCAGGCCGCGCAGCGACGCCGGCAGATGGTCGATCATCACGCGGATGTAGCCGGTCTCGGGGTCGGCCAGTCCCGGATAGAGAATCAGCGACGCGAGCGCCACGAGAATCCACGGCCACGGCCGGATCGCGTAGTGCGCGATGTTGAACCACAGCGTCGCCAGCAGCGAATGGCGCTCGTCCTTGGCGCTGAACATCCGCTGCGCCACGTAGCCGCCCCCGCCCGGCTCGGCGCCGGGATACCACGTCGCCCACCAGTTGAGGGAGATGTAGACAAGGAACGTGATCATCGGCATCCAGGCCGAGTGCAGATCGGGCACCAGATTCAGCGCCTCGCCGCGCCCGCTCGTCACCAGCTGGGCCTTCATCGCTGCCATGCCGCCCACCGCGTTCACGGCGAACACGGCCAGCGCGATCACCATCCCCATCTTGATCACGAACTGCACCATGTCCGTGACCAGCACGCCCCAGAGCCCGGAGAGCGTCGAAATCGCGGACGTCAGCGCGATCAGCCCCAAGACCACGACCAGCGCCTCGAGCTTGGTGATCCCGAAGATCAAGCCGAGGATCTTCACCATCGCCAGATTGACCCAGCCGAGGATGATGCAGTTGACGAAGATGCCGAGATAAACGGCGCGGAAGCCGCGCAGGAACGCGGCGGGCTTGCCGGAGTAGCGGATCTCCGCGAATTCGATGTCGGTGGTGACGCCGGCGCGGCGCCACAGCCGCGCGTAGAAGAACACCGTGAGCATCCCGCTCATCAGGAAGCTCCACCAGATCCAGTTGCCGGCGATGCCGTTACGCGCCACGAATCCCGTGACCACGAGCGGCGTATCGGCGGCGAACGTGGTCGCGACCATCGACGTGCCGGCGAGCCACCACGGCACGTTGCGGCCCGAGAGAAAGAACTCACTCGTGCTCGCGCTGGCGCGCGACTTATAGTAGAAGCCGATGCCGATGTTGAGCGCGAAGTACGCGCCGATGACCGCCCAGTCGATGATGGTGAGTTGCATGGGGCACCAATTGGGGGTATGCGCCATTTTCCGGCAAGGCCGGGCGGCGCCGTTGACTTCGCGGGGCTGCTTCCCTAAGTTGCGCCGTGACGGAGGGATACATCCAAATGGGTACGACGCAAAAGACCGCCCCGGTGACGCTCACTCTGACCGAGCAGGCGGCTGCTGAAGTAAGGAAGTTCCTGGCCGAGGAGAAGGTCGACGCCGCGGTGGCGGGCCTGCGCGTCGGCGTGATGCCGGGCGGCTGCTCCGGCTTCAAGTACGCCTTGAACATCGAAGACAAGCCGGCCGCCGACGATCACGTGATCGAGTCGAGCGGCATCCGGTTGTTCGTGGACGAGTTCAGCGCCCAGTACCTGAACGGCACCACGATCGACTATCGCAGCAATTTCCAGGAATCCGGTTTCGCGTTCGAGAACCCGAACGCCACCGGCGGCTGCGGCTGCGGCACGTCCTTCACGGTCTAACACCGCGTTGCCCGGTATTCACCGGCAGCTCCTGAAAGCCCGCGTCCTGCGCGGGCTTTTTGCTGGTCGCAACTGAGATGCGGCGCCCCCTCGACGTCGCCGTCGTCATCGCCTACTGCGCCCTCGCCTTGGGTGCAGGCCTGCTGCTGGGCGGCCGCCAGCGCGACGCGAGCGACTACTTCCTGGGCCGCCGCGGCCTGCCCTGGTGGGCGATCATGCTGTCGATCGTCGCCACGGAGACGTCCGCGATCACGGTCATCTCCGTTCCGGGCATCGCCGCCCGCACCAACCTCACGTTCATTCAACTGGCGTTCGGCTACCTCATCGGCCGCATCGGCGTCGCCATCCTGCTGCTGCCCGGTTATTTCAACGGCACGCAGGAGACCGCGTACCAACGGCTCGAGCACCGCTTCGGGACCGGCGCGCGCCGCGCCGCGTCGGGCATTTTCCTGATCACCCGCTCCGTGGCCGACGCCGTGCGGGTGTTCGCGACCGCCATCCCCCTGGCGATCATCACGCACTGGAGCCTTCCCGCGGGGATTCTCGCGACCGGCCTCGTGACGCTGGTCTATACGTGGATCGGCGGCCTGCGCGCCGTCGTGTGGGTGGACGTGATCCAGCTCGGCGTCTACATCCTGGGCGGCGTGGCGACGCTGATCGTGGCGACGCATCTCGCGGGCGGGATCGGCGCCTTTCACATCGCCTATGAGCATTACAAGCTCGTGTTCATCGATCCCGGGCTGTCCTTCACCCGCACCTACACGTTGTGGGGCGGGCTGATCGGCGGCGGGCTGCTCTCGGCGGCCTCGCACGGCACCGATCACGTCATCGTGCAGCGCCTGCTCGCCGCCAAGGATCTCCGCGATGCGCGCAAGGCGATCATCGGCTCCGGCGTGTTCGTCATCCTGCAGTTCGCGCTGTTCCTGCTCGTGGGCACGAGTCTCTGGCTCGCGGGCGCCGCCCCCGACGCGATGCGCAGCGACGCGATCTATCCGACGTTCGTGATCGAGCGGCTGCCCGCGGGACTCGCCGGGCTCGTCGTGGCGGGCCTGCTGGCCGCGGCGATGGGCACGCACGCCTCGGCCATCAATTCGCTGGCCTCAGCTACCACGCACGACTTCTATGCGCCGCTCTCCGGCAAGCGCGAGCCGGAGCATCTGCTCAAGGTCGGCCGGGCGCTCACGCTCTTCTGGGCGACGATCCTCGTGCTCGGCGCCATGTTGTTCAGTGAGCGCGATACGCCGGTGGTGCAGCTCGCCCTGAGCGTCGCGTCGCTCACCTACGGCGCGCTGCTCGGCATGTATATCCTCGGCGGCATGGCGCGCATCCGCCAACCCGACGTGCTCATCGCCGTGACGTTCGGCGTCCTGTTGATGGCGCCCGTGGTCCTGGGCGCCGTCATCCCAGGCGTTCCCGACAAGCTGCACTGGCTGCCGGGCCTGGCGTGGCCGTGGTACGTGCCGCTGGGAACGGCGGTGACGGTAGCGGTCGGCTGGGTTTCCTCCTTCATTCCGAGCGTGGCCCGTGCCGTCTAACCCCGCCGTCGTTTTCCTGGGAGTCGACGCTGGTGGGTCCCACACCACCGTCCTCGTAGGCGACGCCCAGGGCCGTCCCCTCGCCCGCGCCGACGGGCCGTCGTCCGCCATGAAGCCCGCGGGCGAGAAGACATCGGGCGCCATCATCGCCGACGCCGCCCGCCGCGCCGCGGCGCAGGCCAAGGTCGCCCTGCCTGCCGCCGCCGCGATGGTCGGGGCCGCGGGCGCCGGGCGCGAGCCGGAGCAGCAGGCGCTCGCGGCGGTGCTCGTGTCGCTGGGCGTCGCCGCGCGCGTGCGCGTACGCGGCGACGCCGAGGTGGCACTGAGCGCGGCATTCGACGGCGGGCCCGGCATCCTGCTCAACGCCGGCACGGGGTCATCGATCTTCGCGCGCGATCCCGCGGGCCGGCTGCACCGCTCCGGCGGCTACGGCTGGCAGTTGGACGACGAAGGCGGCGGGTATTGGATCGGACGGCACGCCCTCGGCCTGGCCGCGCGCGAGCACGACGGCCGCGGGCCGACCTCGACGCTCCTGGCGCGGCTCATCGCCGCTCTGGGCCTCCTGGACTTCGACGACCTGGTGCGCTGGGCCGCGACCGCAGCGCCGTGGCAGGTGGCGGCGCTCGCGCCGCACGTGCTGAGCGCGGCGCGCGAAGGCGAGCGCGTCGCCCAGACGCTGGTGGACCAGGCCGCCGTCGAGCTGGTGTCGCTCGTGACCGTCGTGGAGCGGCACTTCCCCGGCAGCGAACCCATCGCGGTGGGACTGATGGGTGGCCTGCTGGTCGGCACCTCGCCGCTCTTGGCGGCGCTGCGCGTCAGGTTTGCCGCGGATATGCCGCGGGCCCGGCTTTCGACCGGGCCCGTGGACACTCCCCTGGGAGCGTTGAAGCTGGCGACCGCGATCCGCTAGGCGGCTTCAGCCAGCCGGTTCTCGGCATCCACCGACGCCGGATCCCAGTCGGTGGAT
>DATLWA010000030.1:0-6947 GCA_035576905.1 Gemmatimonadales bacterium | reverse complement strand
GCATTCGCGGCGGTGCTGACGTTCGTCGCCACGACGCGCAGCGGCGTCCTCGGGTTCATCTACTTGTTCGTTTTCTCGCTCGGCATGACGGCACTGCTCGTGGCGGTGGGGTTGTCGTCGGGTCTCGTGAGCACACTGCCGCGCTCGGGCGCGTGGATGGTGTGGGTGAAGCGGGTGGCGGGTGTGATCCTGTTGGCGATGGCGGAGTATTACTTCGTACAAATGGGTAAAGGGCTCTAATGCGAAGCTTGGTGCGTGGTGCGGGGTGCGTGGTGGCCGTCGCTGTGATGCTGGCACTCGGTGTGCCATCGCGGCTGCTCGCGCAGGACGACGAAGTGGGGATCGCGGTGGGCGCGACGCCGCCCGCTACGACCATTGAAGACTTGAGCGGCGCGCCGGTGGATCTCGCGCGTTGGGTGGGGAAGAAGCCGGTGCTGCTCGAGTTCTGGGCCACCTGGTGCCCGATCTGCGCCGAGCTGTTGCCTAAAATGAAGGCCGTGCACGCGCGCTACGGCGACCGCGTGGACTTCGTGGTGGTGGCGGTAGCGGTGAACGAGAGCCGGGCGAGCGTGAAGCGCCATCTCGAGTCGCACGACCTGCCGTTCACGTTCCTGTGGGACACGAACGGCAACGCGACGCGCGCCTTCCAGGCGCCCGCGACGAGCTTCGTCGTGGTGCTCGATGCCAAGGGAAAAGTCGCCTACACGGGCGTGGGAGCCGACCAGGACCTGGAGGCGGCGCTGCGGCGGGTGACGCGGTAGAACGCAGTGCGCTGTGCGTTGCCGCATGCGGTGCTCCGAGGAGGGCGGCTCGCCGCACACAACCCCGCACCGCGCACTGCGTAACCCCTAGTTGCCCTTCGTCGAATCCGGCGGCGCCAGCTTGCCGATTGCCTGACTCAACTCCGTATACGCCGTCGGATCGATCTCGCGGAACGGCGCCGCGACGTAGGCGATCTTTCCATCCGGTCCCACCACGAACAGATTGCGATTGTCGAGCTTGTACTTGCCGAGGTAGGCGCCGTACCGCTTGCCCACCACGGAGCCGGTGTCGCTCGCGAACAGGAACGGGAACTCGGCATCGCGCATCCACGACTGCTGCGCCGTATCCACGTCGGCGCTGATGCCGATCAGCACCACGTTCTTGCCGCCTCTGAACAGCTGCGCGTACTGATCACGGTACGCGTTCATTTGGATCGTTCAGCCACGTGTTCGGGCTTTAAAGAAGAAGGCGAGGACGACCGTCTTCCCTTTGAAGTCCGAGAGATGGATAGGGTTCTTGACGACGCCGAACCGGGTCGAGCCCGGCAGCGCAAAATCGGGCGCCACGGCTCCCACCTCGAGCGGCTTGGGATCGGGGGGTGGCGCGGCGGCGGGCTGCTGGGCCGCGAGCGGCAGCGCCAAGGCGGCGCCGGCTCCGGCCGCGAGCGCCAATCGGGTGAAGCGCATCGACTGTTTCCTCCGTACAAAAAGTCCGGGAGAATATACGACTCCGCTCGCGCCTCGGTGCGCCGGCGGAACCGCCTGACCCAATTCTGACACTGAGGCCACGATGAAGGTCCCCGCCACCGTCACCCTGTTGTCCGCCATCGCTATCTGGGCCGCCGCGCAAGGACCGCCGGGCGACTGGCCGGCGTACGGCCGGGATGCCGGCGGCTCGCGCTACTCGCCGCTGGCGAGCATCACGGCCGCCAACGTCGGAAGTCTGCAGCCCGCCTGGATCTACCGCACCGGGGACTTCATGTGGAATCGCGGCCGTTTCGAGGCGACGCCGCTCCTTGTGGACGGCACGTTGTACCTCGCGACGCCGCTGGGGCGCGTGGTGGCGCTCGATCCGGCGAGCGGCGCCGAGCGCTGGGTGTACGACGCCCGCGTCGATTTCGACCGCGACTACGGGGATTTCGCCAACCGCGGCGTGGCCGCTTGGCGCGACTCGGCGGCGGCGCCCGGCAGGGCGTGCGCCCGGCGCATCTTCTTGGCGACCGTGGACAGCCGCCTCCTGGCGCTCGACGCCGCAACGGGCACCTTGTGCGCCGACTTCGGCGCGGGCGGGACGGTGGACCTGCAGCGCGACGTACTGCACCAGCCCGAGTATCGGGGTGAGTACGAAGTCACGTCGCCGCCGGCGATCGTGGGCGATCTCGTGATCGTCGGCTCGGCCATCGCCGACAACCACCGCACCAATGCGCCGTCGGGTGTGGTGCGGGCGTTCGATGGGCGCAACGGGCGCGAACGCTGGAACTTCGATCCCATCCCGCGGACGGCCGATGCCCCTGGACGGGAGACGTGGCAGGGCCGCAGCGCGGACTCGACGGGCGCGGCCAACGCGTGGTCCGTGATCTCGGTCGACGCCGCCCACGACCTCGTGTTCATCCCCGTCGGCAGCGCCAGTCCCGATTTCTACGGCGGCGAACGCTTGGGCCAGAACCGCTGGGCGGACGCCGTGGTCGCGCTGCGCGCGTCCACCGGCAAATTCGTCTGGGGCTTCCAGGTGGTGCACCACGACATCTGGGACGACGACGTGCCCGCCCAGCCGGTGCTCTTCACGCTGCATCGCAACGGCAAGGACATCCCGGCCCTCGCGCAGGTGACCAAGATGGGCCACGTCTTCGTGCTCGATCGCCTCACCGGCGCGCCGCTGTTCCCGGTGGAGGAGCGTCCGGTTCCCAAGAGCGACGTCGCCGGCGAGCAAGCGTGGCCCACGCAACCGTTCCCGTCGCCCGCGTTCCGACTGGTTCCCGAGAGCTTGCCGCCGAGCGACGCATTCGGGACGAGTCCCGAGTTGGCGGCGGGATGCCGCGAGGTGATCGCGCACTCGCGTTCCGAAGGCATCTTCACGCCGCCCTCACTGCAGGGGACCGTTGTTTACCCCGGCAACCTCGGCGGATCGAACTGGTCGGCCGCGGCTGTGGACGAGCGCCGTGGCGTACTGATCACGCCGGTGAACCGCCTGCCGTTTCTCATCACGCTGATCCCGCGCGACCAGCTGCACTCGGCCTACATGGCGAAGCCCGAATCCGAATACGGTCGGCAGACCGGGACGCCGTTTGCCATGCGCCGCGATCCGTTCCTCGCGCCCAATCACGTCCCCTGCGCGCCGCCGCCCTGGGGCTCGCTGATCGCGCTCGATCTGAACGCCGGGACCGTGAAGTGGAGCGTGCCCCTGGGTACCGTGCCGTGGCTCACGGATTCGGCGGCAAAGCACTGGGGATCGCTCAACATCGGCGGCGCGATGGCGACGGCCGGCGGCCTCGTGTTCATCGCGGGGACGTGGGACCACCACCTGCGCGCGTTCGACGAAGCATCGGGGAAGGAGCTGTGGAGCGCCCCGCTGCCGGTCGGTGCGCACGCGATGCCCATGACCTATGAGACAGGGGGCCGGCAGTACGTCGTCGTCGTCGCGGGCGGGCACGACCGGCTGGATCCCGGGATGGGGGACTACGTGCTGGCGTTCACGCTATCCGGCCCCGGCGCGCCGCGGCCCGATAGCGCGACGTACAGCGCCGCCGGCGACTACGCGGGCGACATCCGTTCGGGCGATCTTCACGTCACGACTATGTCGCTGCGCGCGGCAGGCGACTCCCTGGTGGGCTCCTACGAGTTCACAAACCCCAAGGGCTCGGGGCTCGTGACGGCGCACCAGGTGGGTAACGTCGTCACGTTCACGGCACCGTTCCGCGCACCGGAGAAGTCGTGCGACGGGACGATGACGGGGCGGGGCGAGATGGCCGATGGCGGCCGGCTGTTCGTGGGCCGGATCCTGATCACGGGGGCCTGCAGCGGTACGCCGCCGGACTCGGCGACGTTCGGTTTGTGGCGGCGGGCACCGCGCTGAGGGCTACTTGGACGGGGTGAAGAGCTTCCCCGCGTCCTCGGGGCTCATCGGCACGCCCAACCGTGCCAGCGCGCGCGCCAGGACGGGATCCCGGTGGGCGGCGAGATCAGCGCCGCTCGGCAGCACGACTTCGTCGGGAATGACTCCCGTCCCCTCGGGCCGAGTGCCGTCGGAGGCGACGTAATCGGAAATGCTGACGGTCACACCGTAGAACACCGTCGCCTCGCCGCTCCCCAATGCGTGTGCGTAATAACGGCTGGTCATCAGCGCGCCCCATGTGGTGTCGCCCACCACCACGCCGCGGCCCGCGAGCTGGACGGTCTTCGCCAGCGCTTCCGAGGCTGACGCCGAGCGGTGATCGACGAGGATGATCACTTTGCCGCCGTAGGGGTGGTCCACGGGCTTGCTCACCTCGGGCACGCGCCGGTCGCGCTGCTGGCCGAACGCGATGGTGTCGACGCGATCGATGAGGGAGCCAGTCAGGCGCATGAGTGCGTCGACGCTGCCGCCGCCGTTGCCCCGCAAGTCGATCACCAAGCCGGCGAAGTCGTGCGCCCGGCGCATCGCATCGTCGATCTGCCGCGGTATGAAGAACCCCCGCATCCGCCAGATCATCACGTCCTTGCCGAACCACACGAAGTGATCGTCGTAGTCCTGGTCGATGTCCTGGCGGCGGCGGATCAGGTTCCAGATGTCGGCGCCGCCGTCCGCGCCCGTGAGATCGAGCGTGCTCTTGCCGGGAATCACCTTCGCGTGGGCGACGATGCGGCGCGGTTGCCCGCCGGGCGCGAGCGCCACGAACTGCACCACGGGGCTGGGCCGCAGCGCGCGGTAGAGATACTCGAGCTTCCAGAACGCGCGGCGGGTGGGCCGGAAGTTGTCCATCGCGAGGATCGCGTCTCCCACCGCCAGCCCGCCCAGTGCGGCCGTGTCGGCGCCCTGCCGGATGCCGATCACGAAACACGTATCGCCCACCATCGACAGCTCCCAGGGATACTCGACTTCGTCGCGCCACGCGGGCGGGACGAACATCGTGTGCGAATCGTTGAACGGCAGCAGCGAGCCCGCGACAATCCCCAGGATATCGGAGACGTTGTTCGCCTGGTTGATGGCGTTGATGCTGCCCTCGAACAAGGTGTCGAGGATGATGCCGTGGAACGTCGAGTCGTAGTAGTACTTCTCGATGTCGCGACGGATCGCTCGTACCATCGTCACGCCGCGCTCGCGTTCCCAGGAGATGGGACGCTGGCCGCGCGCCGGCGCGAGGGGCGCCAGCGTCAGCAACAGGCCGGCCACGGCGTGTCGCGGGCTCATGAGGCTGGAAAATGCATCCGCGCCTCCCATTCGTCGAGCGAACGCGGCCAGTCCTCCTTCAGGAGCCGCGACAGCGCGCGGTCGGCGAGCACGCGGCCGCCCGTCTGGCACGTCGCGCAGTAGTTGGCCTCATTGTCGGCGTAACGAATGCGCTGCACCGGCGACCCGCACACCGGGCAGGGCTGCTTGTAGCGGCCGTGGACGGCCATCCCCTCTTTGAACGCGGTGACTTTCTCCGGAAACCCGTCGCCGACCTCGGCGGCGAGCCGCGCGATCCACGCGGTCAGGATGCGCCGCGCGGCATCGTACAGGCGCGCGGTCTCCTCCGCCGTGATGCGTCCCGTGAGCAGGAACGGGGACAGGCGTGCGGCGTGGAGGATCTCGTCCGAGTAGGCGTTGCCGATGCCGTCGAATGTCCGCGGATCGGTGAGGGCGCGCTTCAATGTGTGCGACTCCGCGGTGAGCGCCGCGGTGAACGCCGGCAAATCGGCCGTGAGCACATCGAGCCCGCCGGGATCGTGGGCGGCGAGCGCGGCGGCGCCGTGGACCAGGTGCAGTGACGCGCGCTGTTTCTTGCTGGCTTCAGTGAAGAGCAGGGTGCCCGTGGGGAACTCGAAGGCGGCGAGGCCGAGCTTGCCGGGGATTTTGGCTCCTTTGGTCCGCCACTTGAGCCGTCCCGCGATCATCAAGTGAATGACGGCGAAGTACTCATCGCCCAGGTCCCACACGATCCGCTTGCCGAGGCGGCGCAGGTCGCGCACGGTCCGGCCCTCGATCGCGGCGACCGGTGGGTCGGTCGACCGGAGCAGCAACGGGCTCTTGATGCGGATACGCTCGAGGCGCTCGCCGACGATGCGGGGGCGGAGCGCCTCGATGTAGGTGACGATGTCGGGCAGCTCGGGCATGGACGTGAATTACCCAAACACCTGTAAGGCGATCTCCACCTTACCGAACGGGGCACTCACCTGCACGCCCTGCACGGCCCCCTTCACCCGCGCGAACATCTCGCGCGCGATCGCCACGCCCTCGGCGAGTGCCGCCTCCTTGCCCTTCTCCTGCGCCTTGCGCATCCGCGCCAGCACTTCGTCCGGCACGTTGACGCCGGGCACTTCGTTGGCGAGGAACTCGGCGTTGCGCAGACTGACCAGCGGCCAGATCCCCGCCACGATCGGCGTCTTGAACCGCTCCACCCGCTTGAGAAACGTCTCGAGCTGATTGGCATCGAACACCGGCTGCGTGACGGCGAACTCGGCGCCCGCGTCCACCTTCCACGCGAACCGCGACAGCTCGCGATCGAGATCGATGGCGCCGGGATTCACGCCCACGCCGATCACCCACTTGGTGGGCGCGCCGATCGGGTTGTTGCCCGGATCGAGCCCGTGATTCAACCGGTACACGAGATTGGCGAGGCCGATCGAGTCGATGTCGAAGACGGCCGTCGATTCCGGATACGGCCCCATCTTGGGCGGGTCGCCCGTGATGATGAGAATGTTGCGCAGCCCGCCCGCCGCCGCGCCGAGAATGTCCGACAGCATGCCGAGCAGGTTGCGGTCGCGGCAACAATAATGAATGACCGTCTCGATTCCCACTTCGCGCTCGATCAACAGGGCCGACGGCAGCACGCCCATGCGGCTCTGCGCGCGCGGGCCGTCGGGCACGTTGACGGCGTCCACGCCCGCGGCCTTGAGCGCGCGGCATTGCGCCAGCATCGGCGCGGGGTCCACGCCCTTGGGCGGCACGATCTCGACCGACGTCACCAGCTCGCCCTTGGCCAGCTTGGCGCCCCAGCGCGAGCGCTC
>DATLWA010000029.1:0-12331 GCA_035576905.1 Gemmatimonadales bacterium | reverse complement strand
CTCGAGCCGCTTGGGCGCGGGGATGTCGTGCAGTCCCAGCAGGTGGCCGAAGCGCGAAACGAAGCCGCTCTCCGTCTTCCCGATGAAGGGGAACATGGCGAACTCGTTCTTGCGCAGAATCGTGCGCACGAAGCGGATGCCCCAGACCTGCTCCTTAGCCCGCGAGAAGCGCAGCTGCGAAAACGGGATACGGTACTCGGCGATCCAGCCGAGCGAGTCGATGCTGGTGGCGGCCTCCCACACCGGGTCCCACGAGTCGTCGGCGAAATTGCCGTCGTCGCCGAACTGGATGTCGCCTTTGACACCGAGTGGCGTGACGTCGAAGCGGTAGGCCGTGCGATGGTCGTGGTAGCTGTCGATCAGGACGCGGAAGTCGTCGCTTTGGGTGAACGAATCGCGGCGGCCGAGGTGGCGCGCGATCTTGGCCGGCTCCCGGTCGAACAGGCGCACACCGATATAAAGCGCGTCGTCGTCGTAGAGGATCCGCACGGCCGTGGATTCCGATACGAGCGCCCCTTCGTGGGGATCGGCCTGTCGCAGGTCGGTGACGGGGGTGGCGAGCGCCCAGTTAGGGTCGTCGAGGCGGCCGTCCATGGCGGGCGGCCGGGACACGCGCACCGCCGTGATCGCGGGCGGGACGAGGCCGTTGGCGTGACGCAGCGTGTTCGAGTCGGGCGCCTGCAACAGGGCGAGCACGACGGCCAGCATCATGGGGACTCCGGCGGCGAGCTGTGGTGGGACGACATCCCTTGCCGGTCATGGGATGCCGTCGCCACCGGGAAGGTTGCACGGCGAAAGTTAAGGCTTGGTCAGAATCTCCTCGAACAGCGCGAGCGCGCGCGGATCGTTGGTCTGGCCGAGCCAGAACAGCGCCTTGCGGCGCACTTCACGGTCCTTGTTGGTGCGGGCGATCTGGATCAGCGCGGGGACGCCGACCTCGCGCGGTTCCTGCGACAAGGCGAACACGGCGTGCTCGCGGACTTCGCGGTCCACGGTGTCGTCGCCCACCAGGTCGGCGAGATCCTTCACGGCCGCTTCCCCCGCGGCCTGGCTGAGCCAGAACACGGCCTGGTTGCGGGTGCGCGACGACACACTGGCATCGCGCGCCAGCTTCAACAAATCGGGCCACACGGTGACCGAATCGGCGAGTGTCGCCGGGAAGATCGCTTCCTCGCCCACGCGGCTCTGATTGGTGCGGGCCTGATCGAGCAGGAAGCGGGCGGCCTCGGTCGCGGGCACGGTGCCGAGGTCGGTCACGCCCGCGGCCGCCGGCTTCCAGTGGCCGCCCACGTAAGCGCGCAACCGCGTCACGCGCCCGCCGGTCATTTCGAGCGCCAGCCGGACCGGTCCGGCCTCGCAGGGGCACGGCGTGTCGTCGTCCCAGTCCGAGTTGGTGGTGATGCGGCGGTGCCCACAGGTGCCGTCAGCGCAGTCGAACGAGATGGTGCCGGCCCCGTTGCCGCACACGCCGTCGCGCGCCGCGTAGGTGAGGTGCACCACGCCATCCGGCGCGTGGGCCACGCGCGCAGCGAGCGACTGGGCGGTGAGCGGGGCGGCGGCCGCGAGGGCCGCCGCCAGGAGGAGTTGGCGCGTCATTGGTTGATGATCTCCAAGAGGGCCTGTGCGGCGCGCGGGTCGTGCGACTGGCCGAGCCAGAAGATCGCCTTCTTGCGGAGCTCGCGGTCGGTCTCCTTGCGCGCGATGTCGATCATCTTGTCGAGCGCCTGCGTCTCGTGGCGCTGCGAGTACACGAAGATCAGCTGCTCCCGCATGTCGTGGTCCGAGGTGCGGTCGTACAGCTGCACCAGGTCGCCGATGTCGGCGCCGGTCTGCCCCGCCCAGAACAGCGCTTTCTTGCGGAGGTCGATCGATTCCTTGTCGTTCAGCGCCAGGTCCATGAGCCAGCGGGTGTTCTCGTCCGAGTGCATCTGCGACAGCGAGAAGATGATCTTCTCCTTCAGATCCTCAACCGTGACGCGGGCGTAGAGCGTGCGCAGGAACTCGGCGCTGGAGGTCGAGTGCTGCTGGCCGAGCCAGAACACGGCCTTCTCGCGCACGTCTTCCGGCGCGTTGTCGCGGCCGGCGTAGTCGCGCAGGATCTGGGCGGCGCGGTCGCTGCGGATCTGCGAGACCGCGAACACGGCCTTGTCGAGCAGCTCGGGATCGGTGGACGTGCGCAGGATCGAATCGAGCGCGGTGAGCGCCTTTTCGGTTCCCACCTGCGACAGCCAGAACACCGCCTGCTGCCGGACGTCCGAATCGGGATCGTTGCGCGCCACGGAGAGCAGGATGTCTTCGGTCTCTTCGGTGCGCTTCTGGGACAGCACGAACACCGCTTTGCGCCGCAGCCCCACGGAGCAGGCGTCGCGCTTGGCGAGCACCTGCTTGATGATCGGCACCGCATTGGCGGCGTCCATCTGCAGCAGGGCGTTCATCGCGGCGACACGCGGATCGTCGTCGTCATCGGAACAGCTCGTGCTCGTGCTGGTGGTGGTGCGCGTGCTCGTCGTGGTGCTCGTCGCCGTGGACGGGTCGGCGTGTGCCTGCACCCACTCCGCCGCTTTGCGGTCGCCGCGCTTGGCGAGCGTACCGTACACGCGTGCGAGCAGCGTCTCGCCGTCGCCGCGGGTGGCGGCTTGTGCGTAGCGCGAGGCCTGCGTCTCGAGCAACCGCACGGCGCGTCGCAGGTTCTCGTCACGATCGGTCTTGTAGAACGCGAACGCCGCCCAGTAGTACGCATCCGGCGTGTAGCTGGAGCGCGGGTAGACGCTGATCAGGCGCTGCAACATGCCGGCGGCTTCGTCATAGCGGCTGCGGTTGAGCAGGTCGCGGCCGGCCCGGTACAGCGAATCGCCGGGATCCTGGGCGGCCCACGGCGCCGGCGGCACGGTCGCGAAGTGACGCCGCACGTCGACGGCGTCGGAAGCATCGAACGCATCGAACGCATCAAAGGCATCGAAGCTATCGAGCGACTGGAGCTGCGCGCCGAGAGCGGCGAGCTGCGCGCTCATGGGTCCGAGTGCGCGGGTCGCCTGGTTCGCGATCTGATCCAGCTGCGCCGTCAAAGCGCTGAGCGGGGCCGGCGGCGTTGGCGGTACGACGACCCGCGCCGGCGCGCCCTGGAACGTGAGAGTGACGGCTGCGAACAGTGGAAGCAGCGGAACCATCAGAGTTCTCCTTGTGTGCGCGACGGGGCCGGTCCCGCGGGAGTCGCGGTCCGCAGCCGGGTCAGCACGCTGTGTTGGTCCATTCCCTGGTTGATCAGGTCCATCTCGTGTTTCCTGCCCGGCTCGGCGGGCAGCTGCGTGATCTGCGCCAGCACCAGCTCGAGATCCTCGAGCAGGGCCTTCAAGTGCGGGTCTTTCGCGGCCGGCGAGTCGAGCATCAGACGGGTCGTGGTGAGCAGATCGCGCGCGGCCGCGAGGAACTGCGGGTCGATCCGCCCCCTGCGGCTTTCGGCGCGGAAGTCGGTGAGCAGCACTTCGGTGCGCGAGAGGTACTGTCCCGCCGCCACCTGGTAGGCGACATCCGACGGCACACCGGTCGCGCCGCTCGCGATCGCGCCGCGGCCGCCCATGGTCCAGCGGCCGATCGCGATGCCGAGCACGAGCACGGCCGCGAGGGCCAAGCCCCAGCGGATCGGCAGGCCGCGATGCCGCAGCTCGTGGCGCCGCTGGCGCTCGGCCGCGATCGCGCTCCACATCTCGTCACGAGGCGTGACCTGCGGCGCGTGGTATTCCCGCGCCACCGCGAGCAGCCGTTCGTGCAACTGACCTTCTTCTCGTTCGTAGCTCTTCATGACGCCCATTCTCCCGCGAAATCCGCCAGCGCTTCGCGCAGTTTGGCGCGGGCGCGTGACAGCTGTGCCTTCGAGGTGCCCGTTTCGACGCCCAGCGTGGCGCCGATCTCCTCGTGGGTGTAGCCCTCGACGTCGTGCAACAAGAACACCGTGCGGTAGCCCTCGGGCAGCGCGTCGATCGCCGCATGCAGCCGCCGCTTCAAATCCGGCTCGGCCAACCGGGGTCCGCCCGACACGTGCGCGGCATCGTCCAGATCCGTCTCGCGCTGCCGGAACCGCTTGACCTTGCGCAGGCCGTTCAGCGCCACCGAGGTGGCGATGGCGTGCAGCCAGGTCGAGAGCTGCGAGTCGCCGCGGAACGTGTGCAGCCGGTCGAACGCGCGGATGAACGTCTCCTGCGTGAAATCCCGCGCCAGGTCGTCGTCGCCCGCGAGCCGGAACGCCAGCCGGTAGACCCGATCCACGTGGGCCTCGTACAGTGCCCGCTCGGCCGCGGGTTCCCCCGCGCGGGCGCGGGCGATCACATCACGTTCGTCCACGAAGCTCCGGGCGGGGGACGGTCATCTATGCGACACAGGGGGGAGGGAAAGGGTTGCGTGGGGCGGGGAAAGGGGAACGGGGACGGGTGGGGAAGGGACCATTCCCCCCCTTCCCCATTCCCCGCTATTAGTACCGCATTACCGCCCGCATCGCCACGCCGCCCAACAGCGCCAGCAGCAGCGAGGCGAGGGTGCCGATCAGGAAGTATTCGGCGAAATCGCGGTCCTCGAGCGCCTTGAAGCGGGCCAGGGATTTGGCGGCGACGATCAGGGCGAGCGCGCCGAACTGGCCCAGCAGGACCAGGGTGAGCGCGATCGCCCGCTCGAGCACGCCGATCACACGGCCGCGAATGACCTCGATGGCGCCCATGGTGCGGTCGTCTTCGCGGCGCATGTTGAGCGACGGCACGTCGAGCACGGCGCGCACCAGCGTGATACCGCGGCCGCACACGTAGAGGTAGCCCGTGACCAGCAGCAGCACGGCGCCCCAGCGCCAGCCGGCGGAGCTGGGTTGCGCGAGACGCGCCAGCAGGTATCCCGCGAGACAGGCCACCGCGACGACCGCGGCTTCGAGCAGCAATAGCGCGGGCCCGCGGCGCTGCGCGGAGACCTGCGTGGGCCACAGCACGGCGACAATCGTATAGGCGAGCAGCGGCAGCACGAGCAGCGGATTCACGGGGCCTCCAGGAGGTTCCGAAACATCCTATCGCCTTGGGCGACGAGCGGCCAGGCCATGCGGCGGCGCATGTGCGAGACAGCGCTCGGTACCACCCGTTCGCGGACGCCCGGCCGAGCGGCGGCTTCGAGACTGCCCCAGAGGCGCCACTCATTGGCCAGGGCACGTTGGCGGGCCGTCCAACTCCAATACAGCCCCGAGTAGTACGCGGCGAACGTGGAAAGGTGCTCGCCCGGGAAGCTCGCGAAGGTCAGCACTTGGCGATCGCGCTTGGCCGTTTCGAGCGCCGCCCGGGCGGCGTGGAAGCAGGGGCCGTCCACTTTGGGTGCGGTGATCCCCGCGGTGAGCGCCGTGGTGATCGGGCCGCGACCGCACGCGACGACCCAGTCGACGTCGGTGAAGCGGCGGCGGATGTCGTGCGAGATCTCCCAGACGCGTTGTGCATCGAACAGCAAACACTGGAGCTCGTCGCCCAGCGTGACGTCGAAGCGCGCGGCGAGCGCTTTCCGGTAGCGCTGGTTGAGCTCCGAGAGCGAGCGTTGCAGGAGCGCCTGCAGGCGCTTGCGCACGGGGGGTACGAGACCGCGCGAGTCGATCGCGTCGGCGATGAGGGCGACGTAGGGTTTTGACATTTAACGTCACAATCTCCAGATATGACGAATTACGTCAATTCTAGCTATTTGACGTTTTTTGTCAACGGGTGCCGAAGAGCCGGTCTCCGGCGTCGCCCAGGCCGGGCAGGATGTAGCCTTTGGCGTTGAGCTCGCGGTCCAGGGCGGCGGCGTACACCGGGACGTCGGGGTGGGCCTGCAACATGGCCTGCACGCCCGGCGGCGCCGCGACGATACAGAGAAAGCGGATGCGCTTGGCGCCGGCGTGCTTCAGGGCGGCGACGGCGTCCACGGCGGAGCCGCCGGTCGCGAGCATCGGGTCGAGCACGATGAAATCGCGCGCGCTCTCGCCCGCGGGGATCTTGAAGTAGTAGTCCACCGGCTGCAGCGTGTCGTGATCGCGGTAGATGCCGATGTGCCCGACGCGCGCCGACGGGATCAGCTGCGCGATGCCTTCGACCATGCCGAGGCCGGCGCGCAGGATCGGGACGAGGGTGAGCTTCTTGCCCGCCACCTGCGCGCCCTGCATGCGCTCGAGCGGCGTCTCGATGTCCACGGGCTCGAGCGGCAGGTCCTTGGTGACTTCGTAGGCCATCAGCATGGCGATCTCGTTCACCAGCTGCTTGAAGTCGCGCGTGCTGGTGCGCTTGTCGCGCAGGATGGCCAGCTTGTGCTGGATCAGCGGGTGATCGAGGACCGTGAGGTTGGGAAACGCGCGGCGTGACATGGTGCAGAAAGTATCGTAGCTTAACCGGCCTCGACCAGTCCCCCAACGGAGCCGTTCCCGTGATGACCTCTCGTCGCCTCCTGCTCGTCCTCGCCTGCGCCGCCGCGGCGCGCCTGGGCGCGCAGGCTCCCGTGTCGAAGCCCCGCGTGGCGGTGCTCGATTTCGACTACGCCACCGTCCAGTCCTATGTCCAGGACATGTTCGGCAGCAACGAGGACATCGGCAAGGGCATTGCCGACATGCTGGTGACCAATCTGGTGCGCGACGGGCACTACACGGTGATCGAGCGCAAGCAGCTCGATCGCATCCTCCAGGAGCAGAACTTCCAGCAGAGCGACCGGGCGGATCCGACGAGCGCGGTGCGGCTCGCCAAGCTGCTGGGCGTGGATGCGATCATCATCGGCAGCATCACGCAGTTCGGCCGCGACGACAAGAAGCTGGGCGTGGGTGGTGGCGTGCGGGTGGGCGGCATCGGCATCGGCGGCCTCGGCAAGAAGACGGCGAAGGCCGTGGTGCAGATCGACGCCCGCATCGTGAGCACCACGACGGCCGAGATCCTGGCGGTGGCGACGGGCCACGGCGAGTCCAAGCGCTCCGGCATGTCGCTGGTGGGCGGAGCGGCGGTGGGTGGGGTGGCGGCGGGCGGCGGGTTCGGCATGTCGAGCTCCAACTTCGGCGGGACCATCATCGGCGAGGCGACGCGCGCGGCGGTGGACAGTCTCACGACCGAGGTGGTGGGCGGCGCGTCGCGCATCACGCCGGGCAAAGTCGAGATTCACGCGCTCGTGGCCGACGTGTCGGGCTCGGACATCGTGGTGAATGTGGGCACCAACGCGGGCATCCGCGTGGGCGCCGAGTACGACGTGGTGCGGCCGGGTCGCGAGATCAAGGACCCGGCGACGGGCCGGGTGCTGCGCCGGCTCACGACACCGGTGGGCAAGCTGAAGATCACGCAGGCAGATGACGATTCGGCCACCGGCACGCTCACGGGCGGCCCGGCGAAGGTGGGGGACTGCGTCGGCGCGTGCCCGGCGAATACGCCGGCGGGCGGCGGCTGACCAGAGCACGCGCAGGCAGCACCAGGGAGGGGGCGTCGAGTGGCGCCCCTTCCTTATTATAGAGGCCGTGCGCCACGCTCCGCCTGTGCTCGTCGTGTTGCTGCTCGGCGCGGCGCTGCCGCCCGCCGCCGCGCAGTGTGACGGCCGCGTCGTGTCGGCGATCGACATCACCTCTCACGCCCCGTTGTTCCTCCAGATCCCACGCTTGCTCCGCCCGCTGGCGCGCGGTGTTGGATTGGAGCAGACGACCACGGTAGCGGACGTGATCCGCGACTTCTTGCTCGTGCATGTGGGGCAGCCGTGCTCGGCCATCGCCGTGGCGGAATCGCAGCGCATTCTCCGGCTCCAGCCCTTCCTCGCGGCGGCGACGGTGCGCGCGGTGCCCGACTCCGCCGGCGGCGTGCGCATCGAGGTCGCGACCGTGGACGAGATCCCGACCGTCTTCGCGATGCACTGGCGCACCTGGCGTCCGTCGGCGCTGCTCATCGGTGACGGCAACGTCGCCGGACAGGGGCTATACGTCGCCGCCAGGGTCGACCGGGGGTTCCACTACCGCACCGGCCTGGGCGTGCACGTTGTCGATTACCAGCCGTTCGACCGGCCGTACGTTCTCGAGTTCGTCGGGTACCGCGCGCCGCTCGGCAGCACCCTGAAGCTCGCCTTCGGCCACGCGTTCCTCACCGATCTGCAGCGCACCGCGTGGCACGTGGGCTACAGCAACGTGAACGCCTACACGCCCTATGTCCGCCCGGATTCCGGCGTCATTTCGCTGAACGTCGTGCGCCGCTTCGCGGACATCGGGAACGTGTTGCGCATCGGCTTCGGGCGGCGCATCGGGTTTTTCGGTGGTCTGGTGACGTATGAGCGCGTGGCCCCGGCGCCGCTGGCCGTCGTCATCTCCGATTCGGGGCTGATCGCGGATACGACCGCGCCGCTCGGCGGCCCGTTCCCCCGGTACCAGAACCTCCGTCTCAACGTCGTGGTCGGCGTGCGCACCCTGGCGTTCCTGGAAGTGCGCGGCTTCGACGCGCTCCGGGCGGTGCAGGATGTGGCGCGCGGTGTGCAGGTCGGCGTGGTCGCGGGCCAGGGGAACGACACCTTCCTCTCGGGTGACCTGTACGCGGGGCTCGGCTCCCCCCGGTCCTTCGCCGCCCTGCGCGTCGAAGGCGAAGCGCGCCACGATCCCGGCACGAACCACTGGGACTCGATGGTCGCGAGCGGACGGTTGGCGTGGTATTGGAAGCCCGCCGCCGCGCACGTCGTCATCGCGAGCGACGAGTTGTCCGGCGGATGGCGGGTGCGCATCCCGTTGCAACTCACGCTCGGCGCCTTGCCCGGCGTGCGCGGCTACAATGGGTCGCGCGCGGTCGGCGCGGTGCGAAGCGTGGCCCGTCTGGAGGAGCGTTGGTCGCTGGGTCAGGTGACGCGCCATGTCGCGTTCGGCCTCGCGACCTTCGCGGACGCAGGCGCGGTGTGGGCGGGGGACGCGCCGTTCGGGGTGAACAGCGGCGCGAAAGTCGGGCTGGGCGCGGGACTGTTGGTAGCCGTCCCGCCGGAGTCCAAGCGGCTCTGGCGGCTCGACTTCGCGGTGCCCGTGAGCGCGGATGCGCACGCGCGTTGGGAAGTCCGGCTCACGACGGTGTGGGTGGGTGGGTTCTGGAGCGAGCCGAGCGACGTGGCGCGGGCGCGGGCGGGTGCCGCCCCGTCGCTCATTTTTTCGTGGCCGTAGTTGGGTCTTGAGGCAGCCCCCGCCACGGCACTCCCACCGCACGATAGGGCTCGCTAAGTTCTTCCCCTGCATAACCCGGCCAGGTAGCTCAGTTGGTAGAGCAACGGACTGAAAATCCGTGTGTCGGCAGTTCGATTCTGCCCCTGGCCACTTTCTCTCCCTTCTGCGACGGGCCCATTTCATGGCCGCTGTCGACACCCTGCTCCTGACTCGCAGCGACGTCGCCGATCTGCTCGATCTGGACGTGTGCATCGCCGCGGTCGAGGAAGCGTTCCGCGCGCACGGCACAAGCCGGCCGCCCACCGGTGTGCTGGGCATGCCCGTGCCGGGCGGCGGTTTCCACATCAAGGCCGGCGTGCTCGAGGTGGGCGGGCGGCCGTACTTCGCGGCCAAAACCAACGCGAACTTTCCCGCGAACCCCAGCCGCCACAAACTCCCTACGATTCAGGGCGTGATCGTGCTCGCGGACGCCGAGCGTGGCACGCCGCTCGCCGTACTGGACTCTGGGGAAATCACGAGCTTGCGCACTGCTGCCGCGACGGCCGTCGCGGCGCGCCACCTGGCGCGGGCCGACGCGCATTCGACGGCGATCATCGGCTGCGGCGTGCAGGGGCGCGTGCAGCTCAAGGCCGTAGCCTCCGTGCGCAAGATCGATCAGGTGCGGCTCTACGACCGCGACCCTGGCCACGCGGAGAAGATGGCGCGCGCCATGCGGCGCGCCGTAAAGGCGGAGATCACGATCGTGGACAGTCCGCGCGCCGCCGCGCGGCCTAGCGACATCGTGATCACGTGCACGTCCAGCCACGAGCCGCTGCTGACCGCCGGTGACGTGATGGCGGGATCGTTCGTCGCGGGTGTCGGCGCCGATCATCCCGAGAAGAACGAGCTCGCGCCCGCGCTGCTGGCCGCGAGCCGGGTGGTGGTGGACGTGCTGGATCAGGCCGCGACCATCGGGGATCTGCACCACGCGCTCGCCGCGGGCGCGATGACCCGGGAAGACGTGGCCGCCGAGCTGGGCGCGATCGTCGCGGGGCGCGCCCCTGGTCGCACGACGGCGGAACAGGTATTCGTGTTCGATTCGACGGGGATGGCGCTGCAGGATGTGGCGGCGGCGGTGGTGGTGTACGAGCGGGCGCGCAAAACACGGCGCGGCGTGAAGGTGCGGCTCGGCCAGTAAACGCTCAGCCAGCGAGCGTCAGCAGTCTCCGGTACAGCGCGGGTGGCACGGGCATCACGGATAGTCGGCCGATGCGCACCAGGGCCCAGTCCGCGAACGCCTTGTCCGCTTTGACTTCGGCCAAGGTGACCGCGCGCGCGAGCCGCCGCGTCGCCTTGAACTGCGGCGGATCGCCCGCCGCGACCACCTGCGCCACACCGATCACGGATTTCTCGTTCCCGGTGTGATAGACGAGCACCTCATCGCCCGCCTGCATCGCGCGCAGGTTTTTCATCGCGACCGGGTTCTTGACGCCGTCCCAGGTCGCGACCCCCTCGCGCTTCAGGTCGTCGAAGCTGTAGGTACTCGGCTCGGTCTTGACCAGCCAGTAGCCCGGCATGCGCTCATACCCATGGTCAGCGGTTCAGCCAATAAGACATCTTGACCAGAAAGGTATTCAGCGGGTGCAGCTTGAACAGATCCTGCATGTCGTCCTGGAAATTGCCGGTGCCTTCGGCACCCAGGACGCCCTGACGCCCCTGGCTCCACACCACATACAGCGTTGAGCCGCGCCGGTACTCCCACCGGAACACCACGTTGGACGCGAACTGCTTGTAGTTGAAGCCGCCAGGATTGTTGGTCACCGCCGTATCGCCGTACGTCTGGAAGCGGTCGTCGTACCGGTCGGCTCGAGGAGTGGCGGACAGCTCGCGCACGTTGGAAAAAGTCCCCTTCGAATCGAACGGTTGGGCGTACACCTGGATCGACATGTCCGGTGACACGGTGTAGTTCAGCCGCAGGGTGAGGCCGACCGTGGTCTGGTCGAGATGCGCGAACGTGTAATGCAGCGCGCCGGCGGTGTCCGTGATGTTGCCGTAGAACTGCCGATCGCTGTGGTTGCGCGAGTAGTTCAGCGACAGGGCCGAGCTGAAGCGGCTGGCTACCCGCAGGTCCAGCTCCGGGCTGTAGCTGGCGCGGGTGGTGCGCCCGCCGTCCGCCCGGGTCCAGTTGAACCACATGTAGGGCGTCAGCGCTTTGCGGTCGTCACCGTTGATGCCGGCCCACGGCGCCAAGTACGTATCCTGCCGCAGCGCCGGCCCGCCGCGCGCGCAGGAATAGCAGTAGGTGGTGCCGAGCCCGCCGAGCGTCCCGCCCACGTGCACGCCCATGCTGTTCTTCAGGTTGATGTGCGTGTTGGTATTGAACGCGGCTTCGGTCGGCAGCCCGTTGGTCGTCCAGTACTGCCACCAGTTCAGGTTCCACTGGAAGCGCTGGTAGAACGCCCGCTTGTGGCGGTCGAAGAAACCGGCCCAGGTGCTCCACGCCTGCTGGTCGGCCTGCTGCAGGTAACCGATATCGTTGATCTCGAAGCCCGGCGAGCGGCGGCTGTAGTTGCTCTGGAAGAGCAGGTTGCCGCCGACCTTGGCAAAGCGGACCTCCGCATCGGATCCCGAGAGCGTCGTCGCCGTCGTGTCGACCGTCAGCCCGCCGTCGGGGCGCTGGTAGAAGTGCACGGCATCCTGTTGCAGCGCGGTGATGACCTGGCGGCTGCCGTCGACGCGGCTGAAGTCGAGCGAGCCGCCGATCTCGTACCGCTTTCCGGGAAAGCGGTGGGTGAAGTCGAGGGCGCCGGCGTACGCGCTGCGATTCATGTACGGGCTGCTCCAGCTGTCGAGCGAGCGGTTCACCGCGGTGAACATCGCGCCGACGTTGCTCTCGCCGCCGCGCAGGTCCTGGCGGGCCCGAATCACGGCGTAGTTCGCGCCCGGCTCGAACGTCGTGTCGCCGCGCCCCACCGCGCGCTGCGTGACCGCGTCGAGCACACCCACGGTGAAGCCATTCCCCAGTCGCCCCGTGAGCTTGCCGGCGGCGATGATCGTGCTGGGCTGTTGCGGTGTGGTGTCGCCGTAGACCCCCGCCAGCTCCGGTGTGCGGCCGATGCGGCGCGAGTAGAACAAGCCCTCGCCCGTGCTGCAGTCGTTCACGGCGGTGCAGTTGACGTCGAAGCGGAACAGGCCGCGCCCTGCGACGAAGAA
>DATLWA010000028.1:0-4470 GCA_035576905.1 Gemmatimonadales bacterium | reverse complement strand
CGGCACGACACCCTTGCCGTTCTTCCCCGAGCTCTCCGCCACCAGCTGCTCGATCCACAGTCCCAGCGTCGCGACCCGCGGCGGCAGCTGCAACGCGAGCTTGTCGCGCCCGGCGCGGGCGGCGGCCGCGACTCGCTCGCCGACCGCCCGCGCGGCACCGACGCTCACCGCCTGCGCCCGCTCCAGCAGCGCGCGGCCATCGACGCCGATCAGCGCCGCGGGCAGCATGCCCACCACGGTGAGCGCCGCGTAACGTCCACCGACGTCGGCGGGATGCGGGAAGCACGCGCGGAAGCCCTGCTCGGCCGCCAGGCGCTCGAGCGGCGTTCCAGGATCGGTGACGGCGGTGAAATGCCGGGCGGGCGCGCGCGCCGCAAAGTAGCGATAGGCGGAGAGGGTCTCGACCGTCGTCCCCGACTTGCTGCTGATCAGATACAGCGTGCGCGCCGGATCGTTGGCGCGCTCGCAGTCGAGCACCGCGCCGGGATCGGTGCTGTCCAGGACCGTGCAGGCGCGCGCGCCGAAGCTCGTCGCGAGGACGTGCGGCGCAAGACTCGAGCCGCCCATCCCGCACACCACCACGCGATCGAGTCCGTCGGCGCGCGCCGCGGCGGCGAAGCGCGCCCACGTGTCCCACAGCGCGAGCGACGCGCGCGGCGCGTCGAGCCAGCCGAGGCGGTCGGGCATCGCCGGGCAACTTACACTCTCGCCCGCCCCGGCGCGCCGGGGTATCTTTGCCGCCGGAGGATCCGGTGAACCTGGCCGACATACCCGCGCGTCGCTTCATCAGCGTGGTCGCGGTGGCGTTTTTGATGGCGCTGGTAGCCTTTGTGGTCGCGCCCACGGACTATTGGACGCGGGCGACCATCGCCGATACCGCCCTCACCCTCAGCGCGGCCCTCGCCGTCATCGGCGGCCTGCTGGCGTGGCGCCGCGCCCCGCTCCCCGCCACCCGCCGCAGCTGGGCCTGGGTCGCGGCCGGTTGCGCCGTCTGGCTGCTCGGCCAGCTCGCGTGGAACGTGTACGAGCTGGTGCTGCGCGACCGCCCGCCGCCTTACCCCTCGCTCGCCGACGTCGGCTTTCTCGGGATGTACCTCTGCCTCGGCGGCGGAGTGGCCAACTTGCTCAGCGGCGAGCCCCGCCGGCGCCGCGATCCCGAGCTGACGCTCGACCTCCTCCTCGTCACCTACACGATGGGCGCCATCGCCTACGTGTTCGTCACGGCCGGCCTGCTGGGCGCGCACGCGCCCCTGGCGGCATTGCTCACGAGCATCGGTTGGGCGGGTGGCGGACTCGCCCTCGTCTGGATGATCCTGCGCGAGATGCTCGAGCGCGAGCGTTACCCCGTCGCCGCGGCGGCGCCCGCCAGTCTGGGCCTCGCCATCATCGCAGGCATCAACGTCGCCTACGCCGGCTTCGCGCTCAACAATAATTTCCCCGACGCCAACTGGATGGACTTCGGGTGGGTCCTGGGGTTCCTGCTCACCGGCGCGGCCGGCGCGCTCGCCACGCTGCCGCCGCCGGCCACCGAGCCGCCCGCCGCCCAGGCCGCCACCGCCGCCCGCACCATCGCCGTGATCGTGGGCCTCACCGGCATGATCGGGCTCGCGATGGCCCAATCGCTGCGCGGCCAGTCGTCGCCGCTGGTGGCGGCGCTGGTCGCGGTGGGCGGCGTGATTCTCGCCGCACGTATCGGCTACTCCATCCGCGCCGATCGCCGCTACGCGGAGTTGCTGGAGCGCGAAGTCACGCGGCAAACGCGCACCCTGATGGACTCCCTCGCCTCCGCGGGCGCCGCCGAGCGCAACCTGCGCCTTGTCCTCGAAGCGGTGCCCGACGCCGTCGTCCTGCTCGACCGTGACGGCCGCATGATCGAGTTCAATCCGTCGGCGCACCACGGCTTCCCCACGCCGCCGGACTCGCTGGTCCGCTCGGCGTTCGACGCGCTGGAGCCGGCGGCGGCGGCCCTGGTGCGCGAGAATCTCGCGGCCGCGTTTCGGGGCGAGATCCGCCGCTTCGAGGTGCCCTACCGCCGCGACGACGGCACGCACGGCATCACCGCGATGTTGTATTCGCCCATGCGCGACGGCAACACGGTCGCGCGCGTGCTCGCGCTGGGCCGCGACGTCACCGATCAGCGCCGCGCCGAGAGCCAGCTGCAACAGGCCGAGCGGCTCGCCGCCCTGGGCCAGCTAGTGAGCGGTGTGGCGCACGAAATCAACAACCCCGCTGCCATCATCTCCGGCTTCGCGCAGACGATGATGCTCGACGAGATGAAAACTGATCATCGCGAGATGGTCGAGATGATCTATGACGAGGCGGGGCGCATCGGGAAGATCACGCAGAACCTGCTGGCCTTCGCGCGCGCGGGCACGCCCGAACGGGCGCTGGTGGACGTCAACGACGTGGTCAAGCGCACCCTGGCGCTGCGCGCGTATCACCTCACCACGCTCAACATCGCGGTCGAGACCGTGCTCGGCGCCGACGGCCCGCGCGTGTGGGCCAACGGCTCGCAGCTGCAGCAGCTGCTGCTGAACCTGCTGATCAACGGCGAGCAGGCGCTGCTCGCGGTCGAGGGGCCGCGCCGCATCGTCATCCGCACGCGCGCGACCGAGACCGAGGTGTTCCTCGACGTGGAAGACACGGGTCCGGGCGTGCCACCGGAAATCCGTGCCAAGATCTTCGATCCGTTCTTCACCACCAAGCCTGAGGGTGCGGGTACGGGTTTGGGCTTGTCGATTTGCTACGGCATCGTGCGGGACCACCGCGGGCGCATCTGGGTCGATCCGGCGCCGGCCGCGGGCGCCACGTTCCACGTCACCCTGCCGCGCGACCCGCGGGCCGTACTGCGGGAAGAAGCCGTCGCGCCGGCATCCGCGCCCGCGCCGCGGCGCGACGACGTCACGGCGCTCATCGTGGACGACGAAGAGGGTCTGCGCAACGCCGCCGTGCGCTTCCTCGCCCGCTGCGGCATCAAGGCCGAGGCCGTGGCGGATGGCCGGGAGGCGCTGACGGCGCTGGCTCGCCGCGACTTCGATGCGATCGTGTCCGACGTGCGCATGCCCGGGATGGGCGGCAAGGAGCTGGTACGCGAGCTGGCGCGCGACCGTCCCGAGCTGCTCGAGCGCCTGATCCTGTCGACCGGCGACACATTGGCGCCCGAGACGTCCGCATTGCTCGAGGAAACGGGCGTGCCGGTGTTGGTGAAGCCCTTCGATTTCGACCGGTTGGAGCAGCTGATCCGCGAGCTGGCAGACCGACCGCGCGCCCGCCCGACGCTGTAGGATTCTGTACAACCGTCAAAAAACGAGACACAGTAGCTGTCGAGCAACGCGACATCTGAACTTCGTAAGTAATTGTAGAAGTGTAGCTTAGCTACATGGCGTATCGGGCACGGGGCTTGCCTTTATGTACGGCAGACCCGCACCCGAGGCTGTGAAAATGTCGCTGCGCCCGATGTTGCTTGCCGCCGTTGCCGCCGTGCTTGTCACCGTGCCGGCCACCGCCCAGCAGCCCTGCTCCACTTGCACGCAGACCGCTACCCTCAGCGTTCAGGTGCCGACCATCATGCGCTTGGTTCTCGACGCGCCGACCACCGTCGTCGCGACGGCCACCGAAGCCGGCTACGACCGCGGCTACGAGGTTACCGCGGGCCCCACGGCGACCGTCAAAGCGAACGTGCCCTGGCGTCTGGACATCAGCGCGACCCAGGAGACCTGGACGCCCGCCGGAGCCGGCGCGCGGACGGATAAGCCGGTCGCAGATCTGTCGTGGAGCGCGTCGCCCGCCGGCCACTACACGCCCATGGGCACGACACCCGCCGTGGCCGCCACCGGCCGGCCGGGGCGCACGTCCGTCCCGCTCACCTACCGCACCAAGTTTTCCTACGAGACCGATTCGCCTGGGAGCTACCAGATCGTCGTCAAGCTGACGCTGGCGGCGAGCTGAGGAGGGAAATGCCTTAGGGCGTGGTGAGTGTGAACACTACGACCAGGGAATACGTCCCGGGCGTGTCCACCGTCCAGCCGTACAGCACCCGATAAAAAAAGCTGACGTTCGTCGCGATCGTCGCGGTGCCTGCCGTGACGGCCGTTGCGCTCGTCGTCAATCCCGCATAACCACTGCCCGAGACGTTGGACCACTGGAGATCCGCCGCGGGTTTGTTGGCGCGCGCGCCGGCGCCGGACGCCGTCCACGTCGCCGCGGCGGCGTTGATCTGCAGATTCCATCCCGCGTTCGTCCGAACCGTAGCAACCGGGCCGGTCGCGTCCTGGTGGCCCGCATCGAAGGCGGCCTCCGTCGGCGCTGCGAGCGTTTGCGAGATCGTGCTCAGCGTCAACTGCAGGACTTTCGGAATGGTGATCGACGCGCTGGCGTTTACGGAGCACGAGCCGGTGGGTAGCGGCGCCGCGGGCGTGCACGTTTGGGCGCGCGCGCCGCGCGGCGCACCCACGCCCAGAGCGGCGACGA
>DATLWA010000027.1:0-30619 GCA_035576905.1 Gemmatimonadales bacterium | reverse complement strand
GCTCGTGACGCGCTTCGCCGCGGGGTGGTCGGCGGCGGAGCTGGCGGGACACCGCAAGGCCGCGGAGGCGCTGGCGACGATCGCGCAGGAAGCGCTGGCGTGGGCGGGCGCCGAGCTCGCGCGCGGGAGCGAGGTGCGCGAGGTCGCCGTGCAGCAGCGCGTGGTGGCGGCGATTCAGCGGGCCGGACTGTTCACCGATCACCCGCCGATCGTCGGCTTCCAGGAGAACGCGGCCAACCCGCACTACGAGCCGCGCGCGGGCAGCGATCGCCGGCTGGCCGCGGGCGAGGTGCTGCTGCTCGATCTGTGGGCCGGTCCCGCAAAGGGCAGCGTGTTCGCCGACCAAACGTGGATGGCGTTCGCCGGGCGCACGCCGCCACCCGAGGTGGTGAAGGTGTGGACCACGGTGCGCGACGCGCGCGACGCGGCGGTGGCGCGGTTGCGGGCGGCGTGGACTGCCGGACGTCCGGTCTCGGGCGCGGACCTGGACGATGCGGCGCGCGGCGTGATTTCGCAGGCCGGATACGGCGAGTATTTCGTGCACCGCACCGGACACTCCATCGATCGAGATCTGCACGGCTCGGGCCCGCACCTCGACAATTTCGAGACCGCCGATACCAGAGTGTTGCTTGCGGGGATCGGGTTTTCCGTCGAACCCGGGATCTACCTGACCGGCCGCTTCGGCGTGCGCAGTGAAATCAACGTGTTCCTAGGCGAAACCGGGCCCGAGGTGACGCCGCGGCAACCGCAACGGGAGCTGCAGCTGGTTTAGCGTGACGGCGCGCGGGGTCTTGCGGGGTGCGGGATCGAGCGGCATCTTCGCCCGGCCAAACACGGCTTGACGGCGTTCCGAACGCGCTCCAGCTTATCGACATAGGCAAGTTGCATCTGCGCATCACGCACACCACACCGGGAGGGGGTGACGTGCCGACTTCACGTTTTCTGTCCGGTAGTCCACTCGCGTTCACGCATCTGGAGGACGATTCCATGACAAATCGTGTGAGAGGCGCCTTCGGTCGCCTCGGCGTAGCCGCGTTCGCGCTGGTGTTCGCGTCGGCGTTGTTCGCCGGCTCGCTCGCCGCGCAGGGCTCGACGGGAAAAATCGAAGGAACGGTGACAGATCAAGCTGGGGTGCCGATCGCGAACGCCCAAGTCTTCATCGTGGGTACGTCGTTCGGCGCGCTGACCAGCGACAAGGGTTACTACTTCATCAACAACGTGCCCGCGGGTGAGCTCACCTTGCGCGCGCAGTTCATCGGTTATTCGCCGACGGAAAAGACCGGCGTGCGCGTGCTCGCCGGCCAGACCGTGACGATGAACGTCAAGATGACGGCGTCGGCGGTGCAGGTGAAGGGCGTGACGATCGAAGCGGCGGTGAACCCCATCGTGCCGCGCGACCAAGTCACGTCGAAGAGCATCGTCACGAGTGAGAGCTTCAGCCGGCTGCCGATTCAAGACACGCGCGACGTGATCCGGCTCGAGCCGGGCGTGGTCGAGTCGAACAGCGGCAAGGGTCTCTCGATTCGCGGCGGCCGGCCCGGTGAGGCGGCGGTCTACGTCGACGGCGTGCTGGTCCGCAACAACCAGCGCGGCGAGACGGACCTGAACCTGCCGACCAACGCGATTGAAGAAGCGTCGGTCACGACCGGCGCCGTGGGCGCGGAATTCGGCCAGGCGCAGTCGGGCGCGATCTCGTTCGTGACCAAGGCGGGCGGCCAGAGCTATCAGGGCGCGCTGTCGTACGAGACGGACGATATCGGCACGCTGTGGCGCAGCGTCGGGTTCAACCGCGTCGCGGCGTCGATCGGCGGACCGGTGTGGGGCAGCCTGACATTCTTCGTGTCCGGCACGCTCAACGGCTCGAAGTCGGCCGACGTCGCGATCGAACGCGACAACGAGCGGCCCGTGTACGTGATGAGCGGCGTGGACACGGTGGTGCGGGAGCCGGTGGCGTTCGGCAATCCGCTGTCGGATACCCTCAACGTGGCGATCCCGCGCTTCGTGCAATACTCCGGCTACTGCAACGACGCGCCCAGCGGCAATTCGTCGTACGCCCAGATCCAGGGCAACTACGGCTCGTCGTGCCAGGGACTGCGCCTGCCGTTCACGGCCAACGGCGCGATGCTGCTGGACAGCAAGCTGCAGTACACCTACGGCGCGGGCTCGCGCATTTCGCTGACCGGGTTGGTGTCTTCGACGCAGAGCCGCGACTTCCCGGGCGGCAACATCTACAACCCCGACAACTACACCGGCACGGTGTTCTCGAGCCGGGCCGCGATCCTCAACTGGACGCAGAACCTGTCGCGTTCGGCCGATCGCAACATGGCGCTCGACTTCCGCGCGACCTACCAGCACGACGACGTGCTGTCGGGCCCGCTCACGCGGCAGTCCGAGTTGGACTCGCGCAGTCCGTTCGGCGGGTTCATGGTCAAGCCGCTCAAGTTCCTGGTGGATTTCGACGCGACGCACGACGTGACGATCGCGGGCACGACGTACCAGGGAGTGAAGTACCTGGACGACATCCAGATCCAGTGCTTGCTGGCGGGTCAGTCGTACTGCCAGGACGACGTGCCGAACCTCGACCGCAACGACCTGCAGTCGGCGCAGCCGTACCGCATGAACCCCTACGGTGTGGAGCAAAGCGCGCGCGGACCGATGTTCACGCAAGGGCTGGACAACGGGCCGTTCCTGGGTCGCGAGAGCCGGTTCGAGGCGTACGGCAACTTCGACTGGCAGGCGGACCGCTTCAACCGCATCAAGCTGGGCGGTGAGTACCACAAGATCGACACGCGGCGCTATTCGGCCGGCCAGATTTCGCCGTTCGGGATGAGCGCCTACCACGAGCAGCCGATGATGTACGGCGGCTACGTGCAGGACCGTCTCGACCTGGGCGACGTGGTCCTCGAGGGCGGGCTCCGTGTGGACCACTTCGATTCGCGGGCCCTGTTCCCGTTCACCCCGGGCCGCATCTCGACGGACACGCTGCCGTTCGATCCCAACAACCCCGAGGCGAACTTCATCAGGGCGCCGGCGCACACCGCGTTCAGCCCGACCGTCCGCGTGTCGTTCCCGGTGACGGAGACGTCGAACTTCCGGCTCTCCTACGCGCACCAGGTGCAGACGCCGGACTACGACCTGATGTTCCGCGGCAAGAACACCGACCTGTCGCTCACCAACCAGAACCAGTCCTTCGGCCGGGATCTGGACTACACGAAGAGCATCATCTTCGAGTTCGGCATCCGCCACGCGTTCAGCCAGGACATGGTGCTGGACGTGTCGGCGTACAACAAGGACAAGACCTCGGACGTCGCGGGCCGGCTGTTCCAGCTGCCCGATCCGTTCAAGAAGGGCACGACCAGCGACTTCCGGGTGTTCACCAATTCGGACTTCGGCAACGTGCGCGGCCTGGATGTGAAGCTGGACCGCCGCTTCTCAACGCTGTTCTCGGGCACCGTGGCCTACACGTTCCAGGTGGCCAAGAACACCGGGTCCGATCCGTTCAGCTACTTCAACACGACGGCGCGCCAGATCTCGACCCTCACGGGCACGACCGAGCCGCCGCCGCAGGCGATTCTCACCACCAACGACGACCGGCCGCACAACATCGCGGGCGCCGCGTCGCTGACGTTCCCGAACGACTGGCGCAAGGGCACGATGGTCGGCAACGTGCTCCGCAACGTGGGCGCGTTCGCCACGTTCCGCTTCTCCAGCGGCCTGCCCTACACCCGCGTGCTGCAGGCGGGCGAAGGCACGATCGGCGGGGCGTTCGGTCTCGAGGCCAATCCGATCGAGCCGATCAACTCGTCGCGCATGCCGTGGTTCAAGACGCTCGATCTGCGGGTGACCAAAGGTCTGCGGGTCGGCTCGATGGATTGGACGCTGTTTGCCGAGTCCAAGAACCTGTTCAACTGGCGCAACGTGGTCAGCATCTTCGCCGAGACCGGCGATGTGCGGAACGCGGTGTTCGAGAGCAAGTTCTTGAACGAGCAGGTGGCGCTGCTGACGGGTGAAGCCAATGCCGCCGGGCTGGGCACCACGGATGCGAACGGCGACTTCGCCGCGGACTTGAGCGCGCCGGGTGTCTGCGCCTCGTGGCCCGGGCGCAGCACGGCGGACCAGTCGTCGGCATCGAGCGGTCCGGTCGACTGCGTGATGCTGGTGCGCGCCGAGCAGCGCTTCGGCAATGGCGATGGCATCTTCACGAAGACCGAGTACACCAAGGCGTTCAACGCCTGGTACAATTTCTTCAACGCGCCCGACCGCTTCTACGGCACCGGCCGTCGTATCCGGCTCGGTGCGGAGCTCACGTTCTAAGGAACGGTCCGCGATGTCAGTGGAGCGGCGCCCGGGCGCAAGCCCGGGCGGCCGCCCCAACGGCCTCTCATAAGGAGACGGTGCAATGTTGAAAGTTTGGGTAAGAAACGGCATCCGGATCGGTGGGCTGCTCCTGGCGGGTGCGGTGCTCGTCGCCGCGCCGGCGCTGGCAGGCCCGCGGCCGGGCGCACAGCGGCGCACGCTGAATCTGTTCGCCGGCATTCTCGGCCGGCAGAACGCCAACCAGTTTGATTGCGGCCTGAACGCGTTCGGCGAGGTGTGCGTCGATCCCAACGGATCGACCACCGTCGGCGGCGGTTTCTGGCCTAAGGGCACACCCGATCAGTACGTCTTCAACTCGGGCATGCAGCTCGCCGGCATCGTCGATCCCGCCTCCGGCTTCACGTGGGCGGGCGACACCGTCGGCGCGTTCTTCTTCGATCCCAAAGGCACCACGGTGCACGGCGACAAGCTGTCGCTGGTGTGGAGCTCGATCAACAAGAGCGACCTCGACAACTGGCCGCGCGACGCCTACGTCAGCGATACGTCGCTCTACAACCACGTCTTGATCGGGAAGAAGGCAGTTTCCCAGCAGGACTCCTGGATCCAGTATTGGGACGGCAACCCTGCCAACAACAGCGGCCGCAAGCATCCCTTGGGCGTCCTGATCACGCAGCGCGGCATGGCGTGGAATTTCCCGACGGGCAACGAAGCGATCATCTACTACATCTACACCTTCACCAATGTCACGGCGAAGAACGCCAGCGTGTACGCCGGGCTGCCCGACGCGGACACGCTCGCTTCGATCGGGACGCGGTTCCAGACGCTCAACGAAACGGCGTTCGGCGTGGCGATCCCGGACACCGGGTACACCATCACGAACATGTACGCCGCGTTCGCGATGGATGCGGACGTGACGGACGAGGCCCGCAAGAACTACACGTCGGCGTTCCTGCCCTTCAACATGGGGTTCGCCTACAAGGGCACGTTCTTCGAGGCGGCGTCGTCGGGCTACAAGTTCCTGCCGCCGATCTTCTCGGCGCCGTTCGCGCAGACCGTGGGTTTCGTGGGCGTGAAATACCTGAAGAGCCCGCTCAAGGACCCGACCAATCGGGCTCTGGGTGAGGTCGGCCTGACGATGTATTCGGCGACCATCAACGGCGGCCAGTTCGACGACGCGCAGAACACCGTGCAGTTGTGGCGCTACCTCTCGGCCAAGCTGAGCGCGGCCGCGGGTGATGCCCCCTGCTCGACCGGCCCCAACGGCGCACCGCCGAGCGTGACGCATGTCTGCTACGTGCCGCAGGCCACCGACGACATCCGCTTCTTCCAGTCGTCGGGTCCGCTCACCCTGAAGCCCGGGCAGTCCCAGACCATCGTCGTGGCCTACATCGCGGCCGCGCCGGTGGACGGGCCGCAGATCGCCGGCCGCAGCGGAAGCTTCGATCTCAAGCCGGCGTTTCCGGCGCTCGACTCGGCGCTGGTGCCGGGCCACAGCGACACGCTGCGCTCGATCGATCACGTCATCGGCGCCACCAGCATCGTGGGCGACACGAACGGCAACGGCAAGATCGATCAGTTCGAAGTGAACACCACGCCGCGCTCGCTGCTCAACAAGGGGCTCGTGGCGCAGGCCGTGTTCGACGCTCACTTCCTCCTGCCGTTCCCGCCTGATCCGCCGGAGTTCTTCCTGGTGCCGGGCGACAACCAGGTGACGGTGGTGTGGCGTGCCAGCACCACGGAGCAAACCGGCGACCCGTTCTACGTGGTCGCGTCGGACAACACGCTGCCGATTTACGACGCCAACTACCGGCAGTTCGACGTCGAGGGCTACCGCATCTACCGCGGCCGCACCACCGGCGACCTGCAGGTGGTGGCGCAGTTCGATTACTCGGGCACCGCGATGCTGGACTTCACGGGCGCCTTCAACTATGGCAACTGCGCGCCCGAGCTCGGCGTGCTGACCGACTGCCCCGCGGACTTGGGCACCGGCCACGCGCAGCCGCTCGTGGGCGACGTCGTGCAGATCCCGCCCGGCGGCCGCGTCAAGCTCGCGAACGGCAACGTGCTCGTGGTGCAGGCGGACACGGCGGTGACCGGCGGCGCCTCGGGCAGGCCCGGGCTGCGGGACTCAGGCGTCCCCTTCGCGTTCATCGACAAGGGCGTGAAGAACTCGTTCCGCTACTTCTACGCGGTGACGGCGTTCGATGTGAACTCCGTGGCCTCGGTGGGCCCGGGCGCGACGTCGCTCGAATCCGCGCCCGCGACCAAGACTGTGACGCCGCGGGCGCCGTCGGGCCAGCAGACAGCCGGCTCGCTCGGCGCGCCGACGGTCATCGGCGCCAACGGCAACCCGGTTCCGGCCCTGGCGGCGCCGTCGCTCGATGCGACCACGGGCATCTGGTCCGGACCGCAGCAACCGACGAAGTCAGCGGAGCTCGGCTTGGCGGCGTTCCTGCCCGAGGTTCTGACCAATGGGTCGGTGACGCTCAAGATCGACTCGCTGTCGCCCGGCAACGGCGATCCCGACGGGCTCGGCACGGGCGCGCCGGTGACGTACTACGTCACCACGCAGGGTGCCGGTGCACCGGTGCACCTGACCGTACCGGTCGTAACGGACTGCTGCGACGTGATCAACTCGTCCGTCGTGAACTTCCCGGCGACGGCTATCAGCACGTCCAAGTCCACCCGCTTCGGCGGCGACTCCACGTTCTCGCTGTTCGGCTCGGCCACGCTCACCCAGGCGCCGCCTTGGTTCTCGTCTGGTCCGGGCCGCGGCGACGCCAACGACGATCCCGCCAACTCGGCCTACAACGGCCCGCGCTGGTGGACGGGGGCGCCGAACGAAAACACGGCTAACCCCAACGGTTCGAACTGTCATCCGTCCACCGGCGCCTGCGTGCCGGGCGCGATGGCCGGGAAGATCACGGCCGGCGCCCTCACCGGGGTGTCCGTGCTGTGGAACATCCAGGCCTACAACACGGTCCGCAGTTTCCCGATGCGCGACTTGGAGGCGGTGACCGCGACGGTCATGCGCGCCGCCGACATCAGTGTGTATTGGGGCGCCGCCGGCGCGATCGACTCCGTGGTGGACGACGTGCACAAGGTGCCGGTGCCGTTCAAGAACAGCATCAACGCGTCGTGGGGCATCCTGAACGACTCGTCGTTCGTGGGCGTGACGCAGGCCAACACGCCGGACGCGAACAACGCGCTGCTGACGTGGGGCGACATCTTCTGCATTGCGCCCTCACCGGCGTACACGCAGAACTGCACCGGCACACCCACGGCGGTGCTTCAGAACCACGCCCGGCTCTCGCCGGTCGCAGCGACGTCCATCGCGCTGGGGAGCACCGGCACGCTGACGACGACCGGCAACGGCTTCATCTTCTATCTGAACGGCAAGTTCTTCCTGATGCAGATGGCCGCGTTGCCGTCGAGCGGCACGGTGTGGCACGCCCGGTTCTACACGGGCAACATCACCGGCACCGCGGCGACCAACGACTTGACGTTCCTCCCCGCGCCCCGCACGCCGGCCATTCCAGGCCTGCGCGTGCAGATCGCGTATGCGGGCGCGGCGTTCGATCCGACGGTCGCGTCGAGTGCGACGCTCGCCACCGTGCATACGGTGCCGGATCCGTACTATGTGACCAACGCGTTGGAGCAGTCGTCCAACGACAAGATCCTGCGCTTCGTCAACCTGCCGAGTCGCTGCATCGTGCGGATTTACTCGGTGAGCGGCGTGCTGGTGAATGCGCTCACGCTTGACGATCCGACCGGCGGCGGGGAGCTGACGTGGAACCTGCGGAACCGCAACAATCAGTTCGTGGCGTCCGGGGTCTACTTCTACCACGTCGAAACGCCCGACGGGAAGCAGAAGGTCGGGCGGTTCACCGTCGTCAACTTCGCGCAATAGCGCCAGGAGAGCCTGCATATGACACGGATTCTCAAAGTTTCTGCGTGGGCCCTGGCGGCGTTCAGCTTCGTCGCGGGGCCGGCGGCAGCGCAGGTGACGCTGCCGTCCGACAACACCGCCTACGGCACCACGTCGGCAGAGTTCCTGCTGCTCGGCGCCAGTGCCCGCGGCATGGCGTTGGGGGGCGCGTATTCGGCGCTCGCCACCGACGTCAGCGCGCTGTATTACAACCCAGCCGGCATCGCGCAGCTCAGCCGGCCGAGCGCCATGGTGTCGAGCTACAGCTACATCGCCAACACGCGGTACGTGTGGGGCGGTCTCGCGATCCCCATGGCGGGCGGCGCGAAAGCCCTGGGCTTCCAGATCGGCAACTTCGGGTTCTCGGACCAGCCGGTCTACACGGTCGAAAACCCCACCGGGGACGGCACCACGTATAACGTCGCGGAGAGCTTCTTCGGTCTCAGCTTCGCCCAGAATTTCAGCGACCGCTTCTCCGCCGGCATTTCCGGCAAGGTGGTGTCGGACAAGCTGGGCAAGACCTCCGCGTCGGCGTGGGCGGTGGACTTCGGCACGAGCTTCCACGCGATGGCGGGCGGGCGCCCCCTGCGGGCTTCGTTCGTGATTCAGAACCTCGGCTCGTCGCTGAAGCACACGGGTCCCGGGCTCGACGTCACGGTGACGCGGCCCCCGATCCCCGGCCAAGTGGACGTGCCGCAGGAAGGCCAGCCGGCCGACCTGCGCACCAAAGAGTGGAACCTGCCGGTGCTGTTCCGCGTCGGCCTCGCGCTCGACGTCTTGAGCATGGAGCAGCGACGCGTGACGGTGCTGTCGGAGTTCAATCAGCCCAACAACAGCCGCGCCGGTTTCGGCTTTGGCGCCGAGGTCATGCTGTCCGACCTCGCGAAGACCGGGTTCTACCTGGCCGGCCGCGGCAGCTATTCGTATCAGTCCGACAACAACCTGGACATTCCGAACGCCCCGTTCGCCACCGGTCAGTCCGGCGCGGAGAAGCGCGACGGCCTCGCGGCCGGGTTCGGCGTCGGGTACAAGAAGGGCGATCTCGGATTGGGTGTGGACTACGCCTGGCGCTCGATGGGCATCCTGGGCGGAACCAACATCCTGAGCCTCTCGGTCCAGTGGTGAGTTGAGTGTTCGTGGACCGCGCCGCCGCTGGCGGCGCGGTCCCGGGCGCCGAAGGGAGCTGGCAGTTGAAGTCGTGGATCTGGATGGTCCTGGCACTCGGCTTGGTCCGTGATGGGACGCCGGGCAGGCAGGCGGGAGCGGATAGCGTCAGCGTGCAGGCGGTGCGTTTCTTCCGGCCGGCCGGAACCCTGATCAACGGGTTCGTGCGTGTTCCGCACCTGCTGCTGAGCCCGGTCACCGTGGGCGCGAGCGGTTACGGCGCGTTCCGGCTCGACGTGAGCGTGACCGACCAGACCGGCACCGTGCTGATGCGCGACGGCTGGCCGCGGCGGGTGGACTGGAGCGCGCTGCAAACACCCGGGTCGGCGAGCATGGAGCCGCTGGCGTTTGCGCTGGCTCCCGGGAGCTACACGATCCGGGTGACGGTGCGGGACTCGGCGAGCGGCCGCACCCAGACCGCCGAGACGGCGGTGGCGGCGTACGCCGCACGGCCGCCCGCGTCGGACTTGCTGATGGCGTACGGCATCCGCCGCGCGCAGCCGGGCGACACGCTGGCAGCGGCCGGCGAAGTGCGCAAAGGCGACTTGTTCATCGCCACGAGCCCGGACGTGCGGCTGTCGCCCACGCATGCAAGCCTCGCGTACTACTGCGAGGTGTACCGCGACAGCGCGGTGACGCTGCCGTGGCGGTTGCAGGTGGTGACGCCCGACGGGCGGGCGTTGCTCACCACGTCGCCGTCGCAGACGGCGCTCGGCGCCGGCGGCGGCGTGCTGACGGGATCGGTCGATCTCACGGGCCTGCCGCCCGGGATGTACCGGCTGGTGTTGTTGGCGGGAGCCGGCAGCGACACGACCTCGCGGGTCGGCGCCTTCCGGATGGGCGGGTTCGAGGCCGAGCAGCACGTGGCCACGGCGACGCAGGTGGCGAACGAGCCGAGCGATCCGTTCGCGCGGCTGTCGGAAACGCAGATGGACACGCTGGAAGCACCGCTGGTCTTGCTGGCGGCGGGGTCGGAGCTGGGCGTCTACAAGTCGCTCACGGTGGAAGGGAAGCGGCGGTTCCTGCGCGATTTCTGGCGCAAACGCGATCCCACGCCGGAGACCCCCGAGAATGAGCAGCGGGTGGCGTTCTACAAGAGGATCGGGGATGCCAACGAGCGCTTCCGCGAGGGCGGCGCGGCCGAGATCCCCGGATGGCGGACCGATCGGGGCCGGATCTTCATTCTGTACGGTCCGCCCGACGAGATGCTGCGGCGGCCGCAAAGTGGCACGTCGTACCCGTGGGAGATGTGGAAGTACACGAAGTCGCGCGTACTGTACTACCTGTTCCTGGATCGGACGCGGCTCGGCAACTATTCGTTGGTCTACTCGACTGATCGTCGGGAGACGACGTTGCCCAACTGGCAGGACTATTTCAATGACGATGCGAAGCGCGAAATTGCGAATTTTTGAGCTCCACCCATCCCATACCGTCGGAGAGGGAGTATGAAGCGACAGCACATCGGTGCGGTTCTCGTGGGAGCGGCGTTCGCGGCACTGGCGTGCCGTGGTGACCCCACTGCTTCGCTGCGGGGTGGCGCCAAGTTCGTCGACCTCAGCGCGACGGTGATGTTCATCGACGCCGGCAGCGCCAAATCGCTTTCGGTCGTAGTCCGGGACGAGCAGCAGAATCCGCTCGCGGCGGACGTCACGGTCGCCACGCTGAACGCCGCAGTGGCGACGGTGGTTGTGGACACCACCGTCCCGTCCCCCAACGGCTCGGAACACAACTACATCATCTCAGGCGTGGCCCCGGGGGCCACGAAGATCGTGGTGTCGAGCTCGGGTTTGTCGGACACGGTAGCGGTATCGGTGCTGCCGCTGACTTTCGGGGGAGCGATCCTCCCGACGCTGACCCCCAAGGGCGGCGACACGCTGAAGCTGGCCTCCACCGCGGTGCTGAAGTTCAACGCCGCGACGACGACAGTCACCTTCGGCGGCGGCAAAAGCCCCGTCGTCCTGTCGCAGACCGTCGATACGATCAAGATGCTGGTGCCGTTCAGCAATGCGGGCCCGCTCGCGGTATCGAACATCAACGTCACGTTTGTCAGCGGACTCTCCGTGACGCTCAATACGGCCCAGAGCGTGACCCAGACGGGCAGCCTGTGGACGCCCGCCGATACGGGCTACGCCACGGCGCCGCAGATCGCCCTGCCTACGACGACCGGTGGGAAGACGTTCTTCATCACCGACATGAAGGGCAGCTATGTCAACGACGCCGACTGCGGTGAGGGCACGGGCGCCGGCGGCATCGGGAAGTGCGCGTTCTTCAAGTACGTCGCGAACGGCACCGACTCGCTGTCGTTCTCGGTCGATTGGGAAGGCGCCGCGACCAACCCGGATATCGACATCTACTCCTGCGGCAGCGCCGGCGTATCCCAGTGTTTCGAGGACAACGGCTCGGGCGCGACGGGTTCCAAGCCGCAGATCTTCCGCTTGAAGCCCACGGCGGGCACGCATTACTACGCGGTCGAGGTCTACGCGGGCACGCCGCCGACGAACATCGTTACGACCATTACCAAGCTGAACTAGTCGTCCAATGCTGACGGATGGGACGGGCCCCGGGGGGAACTCCTCCCGGGGCCCGGTGTTTTGAGACCGGTGCGCATCAGGTCGTGGTTCGCCTTCCTCGCCCTCACCTGGCTCCCCGCGCCACCGGCACAAATCGCTCCCGAGCTCGCCTGTACGGCCGCGCGCTTCTGGCGCCCCGGCGACTCCACCCGCGTCGAACTGCTGTGCCGCATCCCCTACGTCCTGCTCGAGCCGCTGCCACGCGCGGGCGCGGGATATCGCCTCTCACTCGACGTCACCGACAGCGCCGGCCGCAATCTCCTGACCCGCCGCTGGAGCCGCGGCGTCGCCGATGCGGCCCTCGACGACCCCGACGGCGCGGGCGTCGAGCGCGCGGGCTTCACCGCGCCCGCGGGACGCTGCTTGATTCACGCGGCGCTGCTCGACTCGGCCTCGCGGCGCGTGGTGCGGCTGGAGCAGCCCATCGCCGCGCTCGGTGAGGCCCCCGCCATCTCCGATCTGCTGCTGGCGACGGGCCTGCGCATCGCCGGTCCCCAGGACTCCGCCGCCGCGGACGAGCTGCGTGTCGGCACGGTGTCGCTGGCCGCGCCGGGCTGGCCGCTCTTCGCCAGGCGACGCGGGGGCTCGCAGCGCGTCGCCTACTACTTCGAGGCCTACGGCGCCGCGGGGGCGCCCTCCCTGACGCTCAGCGACTCAGCCGGCGCGCCGGTGGCGCTGCCGGCGGCGCGCGAGCTGGCGCCCGGGGCGGGGTGGCTCGACCTCGCCGGGTTGCCGTCGGGGAGCTACACGCTCACGCTGGCGGTGGGCGCCGTGCGGCGCGACGCGCCGTTCCGTGTGAGCGACCCCGACGCGCGCAGCGGCGCCGACACGCCCACGGACCGCTTCGGCCCGGCGGGCGAGGCGGCGCTCGACAGCCTGTACGCGCCGCTCATTTACCTCATGACCGACGCCGAGCGCGGCATCTACCCCACGCTCGCCCCGGACGGCAAGCGCCGCTTCCTCCGGGCCTTCTGGGCGCGCCGCGATCCCACTCCGGGCACGCCACACAACGAGGCCGAGGACGATTTCTACCAGCGCATCGCGGAGGCCAACCGGCGGTTTCGCGAGGGCGGCGCCGGCCAGATCCCCGGCTGGCGCACCGATCGCGGTCGCATCTTCCTCAAGTACGGCGATCCCGACGAAGTACTGTCGCGCCCGCAACCGGGCTCCACGCTGCCGTTCGAAGTCTGGAAGTACACGCGCGGGAAACCGCGCAAGTTCTGCTTCATGGACCTGACGCGCTTCGGCAACTACTCGCTGATTTACACCAACGACATCACCGAGGCGAGCCGGCCCAATTGGCGGGAGTTGCTCGGCAGCGAGGCGTGGGATGAGGTGATGCGTTTCTAGAGTACGGCTAACACCACGGCGCTCCAGACGGCCGCCCCAACGGCGACATGCGCCGCCTGGAGGATCGGCGGCAGCGCCAACAGTACCATCGTCGCTCCCACCGTCAGCTGCAGCATCACCAGCGCAAACACGATCGCGGGCCCCCGCCGCCGCGTGCGCTGCGCCCACCACAGCGTAACCGCGAACAGCGTGTAGGCGAACACACGATGCGTCCAATGGATGTGCTGCGTGTAATTGCCGTCGGGGACGACCTGCCCGTTGCACAACGGGAACCCCAGACAAGCGCTGGCCGCGCCGAGGTTGGCGGTGAGGGCGCCCAGCAGCACGGTGACGAACGTCAACAGGAGCAGTGCTCCCAACCCCGGGCGTAAGCGCGGGGAAGCGCCGGTGGCGGCGATGAGCAGCGTGGCCAGCAGGAGCATGGCAGTGCCCAAATGCAGAATGACCGTCCATGGCGGCAGCGACAGCTTGACCGTGATGGCGCCGAGCGTGATCTGGATCGCGAGGAGTACCAGCGCGACGTACGCGAGGCGACTGCCGCTCTTGAGCCACCACGTATAGGCCGCGAGAGCCGTCACGAGGAGGGTGACGAGCCCGGCCACCAGTCGATGGCTCCATTCGATCCAGGTCGGCAGGTCGAGCGGCGGCAGCAGGTGGCCGTTGCAGAGCGGCCAATGCTCGCCGCAGCCGAGTCCCGAGCCGGTGATGCGGACGACGGCGCCGAGAATGATCAAGAGATAAGTGCAGGCGGCGGCGGTCCAGGCGAGCCGGGCGTAGCGTCGCGTCATAGGGCGCGAAAGGTATATTCCCGCCACGTATGAGCGCACCTGGGACACCCGCCACCGACCAGTGGGGCGACCGCCTGCCGCGCCGCCTCGGCCTGTGGAGTGCCGTCGCCGTACTGGTCGGCTCGACCATCGGCAGCGGCATCTTCCGCACGCCGGCGCGCATCGCCGCCTACGTGCCCGCGCCGGGGCCGATGTTCGGCATCTGGGTGCTGGGCGGTCTGCTCGCGCTGTGCGGCGCGCTCACCTATGCCGAGCTGGCGGCGCTGTATCCCCGTTCCGGCGGCGTCTACGTCTACATCCGCGAGGGCTTCGGGCGGCTGCCGGCGTTCCTGTTCGGCTGGACCGAGCTGCTGTTGATCCGCGCGTCGGCGCTGGGGGCCATCGCCACGCCGTTCGCCGAATACCTGCTGCGCTCGCTGGGCTACGATCCCAAGATCGAGCCCAACGCTACCTATGTGCACTACGTCGCGGCGGGGGCGATCATCCTCACCGCGACCCTCAACTACGTGGGCGTGCGCTGGAGCTCGATCGTCTTGAACCTCACCACCGGCGCGAAGTACGGCGCGCTGGTGCTCCTCGTACTGCTGGCGTTCGTTGTGGGGCAGGGGGATTTCGGGCACTTCACCCAGGTGGGCGGGGCCGTGCAGCCCGGATTCTTCGGACTGGCCCTGGTCTCCGTGCTGTGGGCCTACGACGGCTGGGGAGACCTCTCGTTCGTCGGCGGCGAGGTGCGGGATCCCGAGCGCAACATGCCGCGGGCGCTGATCCTCGGCACGCTGAGCGTGATCGCCATCTACCTGCTGGTGAACGCCGCGTACCTCTACCTCATCCCCATCGCGCAGATGGGGCATTCGCCGCTGGTGGCGGCGGACGTGGCGCAGCTGATCGTGGGGCAGGTGGGCGTCGGCCTCGTGGCCGTGCTGGTGATGCTCGCGACGTTCAGCACCCTGCTGGGGTCGATCCTCACCTCGCCGCGCATCTTCTTCGCCATGGCGGACGACGGCCTGCTGTTCCGCCAGGTGGCCCGGGTGCATCCGCGCTTTCACACGCCGTCGGTCTCCATCGTCGTGGTGGGCACCCTCGGCGTCGTGTGGGTGCTGTTGCTCAACTTCGACCAGCTGGCCGACCAGTTCGTGGTCGCCATTTTCCCCTTCTACGCCCTCGCCGCGGCCGCCGTCTTCGCGCTGCGGCGGCGCCAGCCCGACCGGCCTCGGCCCGTCAAGGTGCTGGGATACCCGATCGTGCCGCTGCTGTTTATCCTCGCCACGTTCATCATTCTGGGGAACGCCCTGCGCGAGCATCCCGGCCCCACCGGGTTCGCATTCCTCGGCATCCTGCTCGGCGTGCCCGCCTACTTCGCGTGGTTGCGCTGGCGGCCGCGCGCGGAAAACGCGTGACCCAGATGTGACTCGGCAGTGACGGGGGTGCATTGACGGCCCTCACAAGGGCGGGCATTTTACCTGCGCCCTGAGACCCTCGTTTTTCAGACGTCAATGGAGAACCATCTGATGAGACCCCAGCTCACGTTCGTCGGCGTGCTGCTCGGCGCTTGCGCCGTCCTTGCCCCGGTTCGCGCCGCGCGCGCGCAGGGCGTCACCACGGCCGCCGTCGTAGGACGGCTGACCGATGAGGCCGGCGGCGCGGTGGCCGAGGCCACGGTGCAGCTCACCAACACGTCCACGGGCCAGCGCTATGGGTCGCGGTCCGGTGCGGACGGGCGCTACTTCTTCGAGAACGTGCAGGTGGGCGGTCCGTACACGATCGACATCCGCGCGCTCGGCTTCGAGCCGCTGCAAAAGACCGGCGTGATGCTGCAGCTGGGCCAGCGCCTGGTGGGCGACTACCAGATGAAGCGCGCCGCGGTGCAGCTCGCCGCGGTATCGGTCGAAGCGGCCAACCCGCTGATGTCGTCGGCGCGCACCGGCGCGCAGACGTTCGTGGGCGAATCGCTGCTGGCGCACCTGCCGACCCTGGGCCGCAACTTTTACGACTTCGTCTCGAGCGTGCCCCAGGTGGTCTCGGCGGCGGTGCCGGGCATCAGCATCTCCGGTCAGAACAACCGCTTCAACAACATCCAGATCGACGGCGGCGTGAACAACGACGTGTTCGGCCTCGCCGCGAGCGGCACGCCGGGCGGCCAGGCCAACGCGCATCCGATTTCGGTCGAGGCGATCCGCGAGTACCAGGTCCTGATCGCGCCGTTCGACGTGCGCCAGGGCAGCTTCACGGGCGGCATCCTCAACGCCGTGACCAAGTCGGGGACCAACGAGTTCCACGCCGCGGGCTGGGGCTACATCCAGAACCAGAGCTTGGTGGGCAAGAACCTGAGCGGGCTTTCGGCGGCGGACTTCCACCAGAACCAGTACGGCCTGAGCTTCAGCGGCCCCGTCATCCGCGACCGGCTGCATTTCTTCACCGAGGTCGACGTGCAGGCGCGCGGCGCCCCGTTCGTAGGCCAGCAGATCACGACCGACACCGCGGGCGGCGCCGATTCGCTCAACGTGGGCATCCGCAAGTCCACGGCGGACAGTGTCAGCCACGTGCTCGCGAACCAGTACGGCTTCAATCCGGGCACGTTCGCGTCGCCGATCATCGGCAATCCCGACAAGAACTTCTTCGGGAAACTCAATCTTCAGGTGGCGCAGAACAGCCAGGTGGAGCTGTCGTACAACTACGTGAACGCGAACCAGGACGTGCTGGTCCACAATTCCACGGCCACGGGCTTCCGCGACGGCTACCAGCTGTCCAATAGCGGCTACAACTTCGCCACGACGACCAACACCCTGCGGACCAAGTGGACCGCGCAGCTGGGGTCCAACTCCAACGAGCTGATCGCGGGTTACCAGAAGATCCGCGACCACCGCGCGATTCCCAACACCGTGCCGCTGATCTTCGTGGGCGGCGACCGGGCGTTCGCGGGTGCGGTGCCGAGCACCAACATTGCAGCGGGCGCCGAGCGGTTCTCGCAGGCCAACTTGCTCAACCAGGACATCTACGAGCTGACCGACAACTTTACGATCCCCAAGGGCCGGCACGTCTTCACCGTGGGGACGCACAACGAATTCTTCCATTTCTTCAACGTGTTCTTCCCGGCGTCGGGCGGCGTGTGGGCGTTCCGCAACGTCGACTCGCTCGTGGCGGGCCATCCGTACCGCTATGAAATCGCGCTGCCGCTGCGTCCCGGCGGTCCCAACGCCGACTTCAAGGTCAAGCAGTTGGGCGGTTACGTGCAGGACCAGTGGGCCGCGACGCCGCGCTTGAACCTGAGCATTGGGGTGCGTGTGGACATCCCCACTCAGAAGGCGCCGCCCACGGACCAGAAGCTGCTCGACACCCTCGGTATCAATACGGGGGCCTTCCCGAGCGGCAACGCGCTGTGGTCGCCGCGCGTGGGGTTCAACTACGACATCACGGGCGACGGCACCACCAAGGTCCGCGGCGGCCTCGGCATCTTCAGCGGGCGCCCGCCGTATGTGTGGCTGTCGAACGCCTACGGCAACACCGGTTTGGAGCAGACGACGTTGATTTGCGACGGCGCCGTGACGGCGCCCGCCACGGACACGGTGCCGGCTTTCACCGTCAACCCCGACAGCCAGCCGCAGAAGTGCGGCGCTCCCGGTCCGCCGGTCCTGTCGCAGGGCGCGGCGTCGGTCGTGTACTTCGATCCGAACTTCAAGTTCCCGCAGAACCTCAAGGCGTCGCTGGGGCTCGACCACCAGCTGCCCTACGGGATCGTGGGCACGTTCGACTTCCTGTACACGAAGGCCGTGAACCAGTTCTACCTGTCGGACGTGAACGTCGCCGGGCCGCAGAGCGTGCTGGCGGCGGAAGGCGGCCGCGTGGAATACGGCACGATCAACACGGCCACCGGCGCCACCACGGTGGTGCGCAAGACCACGTCGTTCCGCGATGTGATCCGCCACCGCAACGAGAGCGCCGACAAGGCCTTCCAGATCACGTACCAGCTGGAGAAGCATTTCTCCAACCACATGCAGTTCATCGCGGGCTACACGTACAGCCACGTCGAGGACCTGTTCTCCCTCACGTCGAGCATCGCCAGCTCGAACTACCGCTTCACCGCGTTGGACGGCACGATCGAGAACCGCAACCTGCGGACGTCGGTGTTCGATATTCCGCACAAGATCTCGCTGACGGGCGTCTTCTCACTGCCCGCGCAGGTGACGCTCGCCGCGACCTACGTCGGCCAGTCGGGCAGCCCGTACACGTACGTCACCCAGAGCGACGTCAACGGCGACGGCCAGGGCGGCAACGACCCGGTGTACGTGCCGCGGGATTCGGCCGACATCACGTTGAATACGCCCGCCACCGAGTGGTCGCGGCTCAACACCTACATTCAGAATGAGCCGTGCCTCGAGAAGGCGCGCGGCAGCCTGCTGCAGCGCAACACCTGCCGCAACCCGTTCATTCACATCATGAACCTGCGGATCACCAAGGGCCTGCCGAACATCGGCGGCCAGCACGTCGAGCTGACGGCCGACGTCTTCAACTTCCTGCACCTGATCAACCACGATTGGGGCGTGATCCGGCAGACGTCGGGCTTCGAGGAAGTGAACCTGATCAACACGGCGGGCTGGGACCCGGTGAACAACCGCTTCAAGTACCGCCTGGCGCTGCCGCAGAAGAACGCGCCGACCACGCAACAGTGGCGGGTGCAGCTGGGGTTGCGGTACAGCTTCTAAGCGGGCGGCAGGGGTGGTTACGTCGGAGCCTTCTTGAGTAACCACCCCGCCGCCGCCCCGAATCCCAAGTTCGGCAGCCAGGCCGCCAAGAGCGGCGGCACGACGCCGCCCGCGCCGATCGCCTGGCTCAGCTGAATCAGCAACAAGAAGATGATGGTGACGCCGAGCGACAGCGCGATGCCGTAGGCGGCGCCGGCCCGCGGGTTGGTGATCGCGAGCGGCGCGCCGAAAAACGCGATGATCACCGACGCGAATGGGATCGCGATCTTCAGGGCCTGTTTCACCCGCAGCTTCTTGGAGTCGGACCCCGAGCGCGACAGCGCGTCGATGTAGCGCCCCAGCTCGGCGTAGCGCATCTCCTCGGGCGCCTTGGGCTGGGCCAGCAGATCGGTGGGCGTCTCCTTGAAGCTGCGCGTGCGCAGCGTGTCGAACCCGAACGCCATCTCCTCGCCCGGCCCCAGCAGATAACGCAGCGTGCCGTGCACCAGCGACCAGCGGTGCAGTGAATCGGTGTACTGGCCGACGGGCGCGGAGATCACGATGGTGGGGTACTCGGGTCCCGCGCCTTCGCGCTCGAGCATCAGGTCCCGCATCTGCCGGGGCACGATGAACAGCGAGCCGATGGCGTATACCCAGCCGCCGTCGGCGCGGTACACGAAGTTGTAGCGCGAGGATTGCGAGCGCACCAGCTCGTCGCCCAGCAGCTGCGCGCGCCGCTGCGTCGCCACGGGCGCGACCTCGCCCAGGATCAGCCCGAACACGAACGCGCCCAGCGAGGCCGCGAGCAACGGCCGCACCAGCCGGTGGAACGACACGCCCGAGGCCTTGGCCGCCGTGATCTCCGAGTGCCGCCCCATGGCGCCGACGGTGAATACGGTCGCGATCAGCACCGCGGCCGGGATCACGAGGTAGATCGTCTCCGGCAGGGCGTAGACGTACGCCAGGAAAATCGCGCCCTTGTGCAGGCCGCGGCTCATGTACTTGTCGAGGTTGTCGGTGAGATCGAAGATGATGGGCACCAGCGGCACGCCCAGCGCCGACACCAGGAACACCGTGATCCATTCGCGCAGGACGTAGCGGTCGAGCGTCCTCATGCGCGCCACCGCCGCAACCGGTCGCGCAGGGCGTCCCACGCGTCGCGCCAGCCGCCGCCGCCGCGCCCCGAGCCGCCCTCCCGGCGCATCTGCCACACGCCCACGAGGCCGAGCACGCCGAAGACGACGTTGGGCGTCCACATCGCGAAGAACGGCGACACGATCATGCGGTTGCCTAGCTCCTCGCCGCCGATCAGGCCGACGTAGTACACCGTGAACACGACGAGACTCATGCCGATCACGAGCCCCACACCGCCGCGCGGGAACCGCAGCGCCACCGGCACGCCCACCAGCGCGAAAATTATGCACGACGCGGCGATGGCGAACTTTTTCTGGATCTCGACCTCGAACTCCGCGGCGCGCGCCAGCGACGCGCGGGCCTGCTGTGTCGCGGCCGCCGCCGCTCCCTGGGTGATGAGCGGCGCCTGCGGGGGACGCAGCGGGGTGGCCAACGGCGGCCGCATCAGCGGCGGCGTCTTCAGGGGTCGCTGCAGCGGTTGCTGTGCCTGGGCTTCCGCCGGGCCGAGGCTCGAACCCAGGCCCCGCAACACGCGGCAGTAGATGCCGCCCGCCGGCGGCCGCACACCGGCATCCGCGTCGAGCCACTCGCCATCGGTGGAGTCGGACGGCAGCCCGGCGAGGCGGCGCAGATCGGTGAAGGTGGACCCCCGGCCGTTGGCGCGCGCGCGGTCGGCGGCGCGGCGCTCCGCCGCCACCTCCTGTTCCATCTGGCACACCGACATTTCGCGGTCGCTGCGGTAGGTGTCGTTGTCCGTGCGCTCGAGGCTGTTGGCCACGTTGGCGACCTTGATGCGGTTCACCCTGAAGAACGTGCGGGTGAACTGGTTCGGCTCGGCACGCTTCACTTCGTGGATTTCGCCGTCCATCAGGGTCAGGTACAAATCGTGGCCGCTCGGGGTATATGCCATGAGGCCGCTGTCGGCAAGAATGATGCGCCGGCGGTCGGCGTCCTCCAGGTCGTAAATCGTCACATCTTTCAGACGGTTGGTGGCCGGGTCGATGCGCGTGGCCCGGAGGAAGAACTGCTCGGGGATCACGTCGTTGATCACCTGCTCGCGCAGGCTGAAGGAGGGCTTCTTGCGCTGGATGTCCACGAGCAGCGTGCGCAGCGTGTGATTGGAGCGCGGCAGGATCTGATCGCTCCACAGGAACGCGATCACGGCCACGACCGCCGATCCCGCGAGCACCGGCAAGAGCAGCCGCGCGAAGCTCACACCGCCCGCTTTCATGGCGGTGATCTCGTTCTCCGCGGCGAGCTGGCTGAACGTGTACAGCACCGCGACGAGCACCGCCATCGGCAGCGTCATCGCGATGATGAACGGCAGCGACAACACGAACACGTCGGCCACGACGTGCCAGGGCAGCCCCTTGCCGACGAGGTCGCCGATGCGCTTGGCGATTTGATTGAGGAGCATCAGCCCGGTGAGCGTCGCCAGGCCGAACCACAGCGGCGGCAGATGCTCCCGGATGAGATAGCGACTGAGGATGCGCACGCGCGGTCGCGCCATTATATTCGGAACTCCAAGTCTCTACAAGGGATGCGCCGCCCCACCCTGGTAGCTCTGTTCGCCCTCGTCGTCTTCATACCCGCAGGCTTCGCGCAGGATACGGCCGCCGCGCGGTCTCCTGAGCCTGGGTTCGTCGCCACGTTCCCGCCGGCCGCGCTCGGCGTGCCGCCCAACCCCGCGCTGGTTCCCGGCGGCCGCCTCGGCTCGCGCGTGCCGCCCGCCGTGGTGGCCCGGCAGTGGCAGGCGCGCGTCCTCGCCGCGCTGCCGCCGGCCTTCCCGCGCGGCCCGCTGCCGCCGCCGCCCGAGACCGCGCCGCTCGCGGCCGTGCCGGCCGGCCCGTCCGGCGCCGTGCAGCGCGCCCTCGGCGTCCTGGGGCCCTACGCCGATCTCGGCATGCAGCTCAACGTGCGCTTCGAGCTCAAGGCCGACCAGTTCCGCAACTTGCGTTGCACCACGCTCGAGCAACAGGTCGCGATCTCGGGCTGCACGGCGGGATTCCCCACGATCAGCCCCAACCCGCAGTACTCGATCCGCACCGCGGGCGTCGTGGGCCAGCGGCTGCACGTCAACGTCGACTTCGACAGCCAGCGCGAGTTCGATGCCAGCAACAACCTGCAGCTGTGGTACGAGGGGCTGCAGGACGAGGTGCTGCGGCGCGTGGAAGCGGGCAACGTCACGTTTCAGATGCCGCCGTCGCGCTTCATCAGCGCCGCGATTCCGGCGAACAACTTCGGCGTGCAGGCCATCGGCCAGGTCGGCCCCGTCGAATTTCGCGGCATCTTCGCGCAGCAGAAGGGTAACGTGGTGCGCGACCGCGTGTACGACGTCGGCCAGACGACGAGCCAGCCGCTCGACCGCCAGGCGCGCGACCTCGACTACGAAGCCGGCCGCTTCTTCTTCGCGGTGGATCCCGCCCAGATCCCCGGCTACCCCGCGGTCGACATCCTCACACTCGATCCCAATCAGCTCTCCGCCGCGTTGCGCGTGGGCAGTCTCCACGTGTACCGCCTGCGGGCGCTCGCGCCCGGCAGCACCACCAACCAGAACCTCGGCGGCGTGCGCGCCGTCGCGTGCGGGCCGGGCGCGCGCCAGGTCGACTGCGACTCGCCGGGCGCGCAGCGCGCCGGGCCGTTCCAGTGGGAGATCCTGCAGGAAGGGAAGGACTACTACGTCGACCCGACGGGCGCGTGGTTCGCGCTCGCCAACCGGCTGGACCAGAGCGACTACCTCGCCGTCTCGTACGTCGCCGCCACGGGTGTGGACTCGGTGGGCACGTTCCCCGGCGCCGCCAGCCCCGACACCGCGCACGTCGATACGCTGCGCCTGGTGTACGATCCGAAGCCGTCGGTCACGGCCGCCTCGCCCTCCTTCCGCTTCGAGATCCGGTCGGCGTACCGCGTCGGCGGGAACGACATCGACCGCACCTCGGTGGACCTGCGGCTGCTCATCAATCAGCGCGAGCGGCCCGTGGGCTCGGGTGACACGTATCTCAAGCGCCTGGGCCTGGCCCTCGAGTCCGACGCCACCAAGCTCGACCAGTACAACCGCATGTTCCCCCGTGCGCGCGATCCGCAACAAGGCGCCCCGCTGCGCGACTACTACGTCATCTTCCCGCACCTGCGGCCGTTCGCCGACAGCACGGAGCTGGTCGCGGCCGAGCGCAACGACTCGCTGTACAAGACGCCGCGCCTTGTGCTGGCGACGCAGGGGCCGCCGTCGGTGTTCACGCTGGCGATCCGCGCCAGCACCACGGGGTCGGCGGATCGCACCACGCTCTCGCTCAACAGCTTTCAGATCCGCGACGGCAGCGAGCGCATCTACGTCGGCAACACGCTGCTGCAGCGCGGCGCCGACTACACGATCGACTATGCCACCGGCACCGTACAGTTCACCAACGCCGACTCCCTGTTCCAGGGCGGCACCACGCAGGTGCGCGCCCAGTTCGAGGAGCGCGCCGCCTTCGCCATCGCGCCGACCTCGATCTACGGCCTCGCCGCGAAGTACGACCTCGGCTCGCTGGGGCAGGTGAACCTCACCGGCCTGTTCCAGAAACAGCAGAGCACGTTCACGCGCCCGCCGCTCGGCTTCGAGCCCTCCTCCAGCTTCATCGGCGGCCTGTCCACCGAGCTGCACCTGCAGCCCGAGGGCATCACCCGCGCGATCGACGCGATCCCCGGAGTCCACACCGACGCGCCGTCGTTCCTGAACATCGCGGGCGAAATCGCGGTCTCGCGGCCCAGCCCCAACGCGTTCGGGCAGGCCTACGTCGAGGAATTCGAATCGGAGGGCGGCCGCTTCGTGTCGCTCGCGGAGAACCAGTGGCACTGGGGCAGCCGGCCGTCGACGTCGCGCGGCGCGGGCATCACGGGGGAGTTCGACGTCGCCAACGCCGCCGTGCTCACCTGGCAGAGCTTGCCGTACAACAACGTGCCCGGCCGCGGCCTGGTCCCGATCCAGTTCCTGGCGCAGGAAATCGACCCCACCATCAAGCTCATCGGCCAGTCACAAAACGCCGAGCCCGTGTTGTGGCTGATGCTCAAGCCCGACACCGTCCTGGGCCTGGCCAACAACCGGCACGGGACCGCCGGGTCCGCGAACCCGCTCGAAGGCGCCCCCAATTGGGTGCGGCCGGCCCAGAACGCCCCGCGCTGGCGCTCGATCACGGAGACGTTCTCGGCGACGGGCATCGATCTCTCGCGCATCGAGTACCTCGAGTTCTGGGTGTGGGAGGACAACCACCGCACCGCCAAGGCCGCCAGCGCCAAGCTGCTGGTGGACCTGGGGTCGACGTTCGAAGACGCGGTGGCGTGGGTGCCGCGTTTCTTTATCGTGTCGCCGCAGGGCGATACGACGTGGTACGGCCAGCGCGTCGTGGGCCAGGGGCGGCTCGACACCGAGCGCGATCCACGCACGCTCGCCTGGAACGCCCAGATCAACGACGAAGGCATCCTATCCGACCGCGTGACCGCCGCCGATTCCGGCATCGACGACTCGACGCCGGGCGCGGCCCAGGTCCACTACGACTCGCTGCCGCTGTGCAGCGCCACCGAGGGCGGGCACATCACACCCTTCGGCTTCGGCGATCTGCGCTCGCGCTGCGGCCGCCACAACGGCTTCCTCGACACCGAGGATCAGGACGGCGACAACCAGCTCGATTCGGCCACGGGGGTGAAGTCGAGCGAGAGCTTCGTGCGCTTCGTGTTCCCGATCGGCGACGACCGCTACTACGTGCGCGACGGCGGCATGGTCCCGGTGAAGGACAGCGCCGGCAATCCCGACGGCGCCGCGGGCTGGCGGCTGTACCGCATCCCGTTCCACCAGGACACCATCCAGGTAGGAACGCCGAACCTGCACCAGGTGCAGACCATCCGGCTCACGATCCTGGCGCCCGAGGGCGCGGAGCCCGATCCGCAAGTTTTCTTCGGGCTGTCGCGCATGCGGTTCGTCGGCAGCTCCTGGCTCAAGCGCGCCGAGACGCCGATCCGCGGCATCGCGGGCGACGAAGGCGCGGGCACGGGGCAGGTCATCGCGTCGGTGGTGAGCACCGAGAACCGCGACCTCGGCTACACGCCGCCGCCCGGCGTGTTCGACCAGGCGAGCCGCACTGACGCGAGCTTCCAGCTGGGCGCGCAGCAGATCAACGAGCGGTCGCTGCGCCTGCTGGCGAGCGGGCTGGCCAAAGGCCAGCACGCGGAGGCGTTCACCCGCTTCACCACCGAAGGCGACAAGAACTTCCTCAAGTACAAGAAGCTGCGCGTGTGGGCGCGCGGCCGCGGGCCGGGGTGGGAGGACGGTGATCTGCAGTTCTACATCAAGGTCGGGAAGGACCAGAACAACTTTTATTTGTATCACACGCCGGCCCGCACCAGCTCGTGGGACCCCGAGGTGGTGGTGGACTTCACCCGCTGGCTGGTGCTGCGCGCCCAGATCGAGCGCGCCTGGCTCACGGGCGACACGGCGCACGTCTACGGCGGCTGCCCCGACTCCACGCTCGTGCCGTACGACTCGGCCTATGTGATGTGCGACGGCCCGTACATCGTGCACGTGCGCGACCCCGGCACCGCGCCGCCCAACCTCGCAGCCGTTCAGGAAATGGCCGCCGGCATCTTGCGCGTGGACGACAAAATCTTCGTGGATCAGGCGGAGGTGTGGATCGACGACATCCGCCTCAGCGATGTGGTGCAGGACGTGGGCGTCGCGGGCGCGCTCGACCTGACGCTCACCGCCGCCGACGTGGCCGACATGGCGGTGAGCGTGTCGCGGCGCGACGGCCAGTTCCGCCAACTCGGCGAGGACCCGAGTTACGTCACCGACAACGCGGCGAGCGTGTCGGGAACGATCCGGCTCGACAAATTCCTGCCGGGCTCCTGGGGCCTGTCGGCGCCGCTCGCCGTGCGCTACGGGACGACCACCAGCGACCCGTTCTATCTGGCCGGGACCGACATCCGCGGCGACGAGCTGCAGGGGCTGCGCACGCCGCGCTCCAGTGCCGCGAGCTACGCGTTGTCGCTGCGCCACGTGCGCCGCTCGTCGTCGCCGTTGCTGCGCCTGCTACTCGACCCCCTGGGCGTGTCGGGATCGTACTCGACCGGCGCGCAGCGCTCGAGTCTGTCGGATGCGAGCGCCGCGGCATACGCCGCCAGCGTCGATTGGGCGCTGAACCCGGCGCCGAAGCTGCTGGGCCGGTTCCGTCTGATGCCGAGCAGCCTGCGGTTCCACTCCGGATTCAGCGGCACCAACGCGTCACGCTTCGACTTCACGGTGCCCGTGGTGCGCGCGGCCGACTCGACCATCGCGCCGGCGCGGTCCAACACCAAATACTGGGTGAACAACGGCGGCCTCGACCTGCTGCCGCTCACCGGCGTGCAAATGCACGTGGACCTCGCGTCCACCCGCGACCTGCGCGATTACGGCGACTCGACCACGCTGGGCCGCGTGATGCGCGGCGAGCGCCGCTCGCTGTTGGGTCAGGACGTCGGCATCGAGGTGCAACACGCGATGGTGACGCTGGTGTCGATCACACCGCGCGCGGGACCCTGGCTGCGGCCGCGGCTGTCGCTGGCGTCGTCGTTCTCGCTCACGCGCGATCCCAACGCCCCGCGCGCCGTGCGCGACCAGGGCGACACCGCCGGCGGCTTCCACCTCCCCGCGGCGTTTTCCAACTCGCGCCGCCTGGACCTCGGCACCCAGGTGGACCCGCGGCGCCTGGGCCGCGCGATCTTCGGCGACAGTGCCGTGTTCGCCCGGCTGTTCGGCCGCATCACGAACCTCGATCTGACGTACAGCCGTGCGCGCAACTCGACGTTCACCGCCGCGGCCTTCACCCCGGACTTGGGCTACCAGCTCGCCCTGGGCGGCCTGAACAGCTTCCGGTCCGCCAACGGGCGGTTCGCGGTTGCGGCGGCCCAAACGTCGAACCTCACCGGCGCCACCGGTTTGAACCTGCCGCTCGGCTTGCACGCCACCACCACCTACGGCCGCTCCGAGGCCGTGTCGTGGATCCTGCGGTCCGACTCGCAGGTGCCGATCCGCACCAGCAGCCGCGACTGGCCCGCCGCCACGTTCAGCTGGAACTTCACGCCGCCGCGGCGCACCGTCGGCCGGCTGCTGACCGCGCTCACGGCGCAAGTGAGTGTCCGCCGCCGCATCACCACCAGTACCCAGCCGGGGTTCGGCGCGGCCACCACCGTGCAGTCCAGCACCACCGACCGCTCGGTGGCACCCAGTGTCACACTCACCTGGCTCAAGGGGATCCTCACGTCGTTCGACGCGTCGTCCCAACAGACCGATCAGCTGTCGGTGGGCAACCTATTCCACTCCCAGCGGTCGTCTCAGAACGCGACCCTCAACTTCGCGTTCCGGCCGCCGTCCCGGCACTTCAAGAACGACGTGCGCACGACCGCGCATTACTCGGCACTCGCGACCACGACCTGCCTCAAGACCGCGTCGCAGACCACGTGCGTCCCCTATGTGGACAGCCGGCAGCGCCAGGCGCAGCTTACCATGGAGACGGACCTGCCGCCCAACATGAGCGCCGGCTTGCAGGTCGCATCGATCACCAACGAGGAGCGCAACGCCAACCGCAAGACGCGCCAATTGGTGATTACCGCGTTCATCAACCTTTCCACCAGCGTGGGGCAGCTTCGATGAAATGGGCGACGGCGGCGGGCCTGGGGGTGGTGCTTCTCGCCTGCCAGGCGAAAGGCGGCGAGCGCCGCCGGGAGTTCGACGGGCAGCGGGCGTTCAGCTATGTGACCGACCAGATGAAATTCGGGCCGCGCATCCCCGGGACGCCGCCGCACGAGCAGGAGGGCGACTGGCTGCTCGCCCAGCTGCGCGCGCGCTGCGATACCGTCGTGGTGCAGGCCATCGACCACGTCACGCGCCGCGGCGACACGCTGCACCTGCGCAATTTCCTCGCGCGGTTCAAGCCCGCGGCGGCCGAGCGCGTGCTCTACCTGGCGCACTGGGACACGCGGCCCACCGCCGACCAGGCCGCGCCCGCGATGCGACACCAGCCGGTGCCCGGTGCCGACGACGGCGCCTCGGGCGTGGCCGTGCTGCTCGGTGTGGCCGACGCGCTCAAGCTGGCGCCGCCGACCGTCGGTGTGGACCTGCTGTTCGTGGACGGCGAAGACTACGGCGACTTCGCCGACACCAACGACGTGCTCATCGGCTCGCGCTGGTTCGCCGCCCACCAGCCCGCGGGCTATCCGCCGCTGTTCGCGATCCTGTGGGACATGGTGGGCGGCAAGAACGCGCACTTCTATTATGAAGGCAACTCGCAGGCCGGCGCGCCCGAAGTGGTGGATCGGGTATGGCGCGCCGCGGCGCGCCTGGGATACGGTACCGCCTTCACGCCCGGCGTGCGCCACACCTTGATCGACGATCACGTGTCGCTGCAGAAGGCCAACATCCACGCCATCGACGTCGTGGATTTCGACTATCCCTATTGGCACACGACGGAGGACACAGCCGATAAGCTGGACGTCGCGTCGATACAGATGGTCGGCGACGTTGCAATGGCAGTCATACGACAAGCAACTCAGTAGATAGTGTGACAGACGACAGTTGAGTTGCGTCCGGGAACTGCACTGTATTGCTTGTGCCCGCGTTTTTCCGGTACCTGCCGGCGCACCATCCATAGTCATTCTGACCGCATGGACGACAAGCGCGCCGCCTTATTACTTGCAACCCTCGCGTTAGCCGGCGCTGCAACGCGCCTCTGGCTCGCTCCGCGCGCCGAGGCTCCCGGCGACGTCCATCTCACCGCTCCCCCTCCGCCTGCTAGCGGCCTTCAGGCCACTGCGCGCCAAGCGGTGCGACTGGCGCGGCCGCTGGCGCCGGGCGAGCGCATCGACGTGGACCGAGCCGACGTGACGGAGCTCACGCGATTGCCGCGCGTCGGGCCGGGCTTGGCGCAGCGCATCGTCGCGTGGCGCACCGAGCACGGCGCGTTCGGGAGCATGGCCCGGCTCGACAGCGTGCCCGGCATCGGCCCCAAATTGCTCGACGCGTTGCGCTCGTTCGTGTCGTTTTCGGGGGTCGTGCCTTGACACCCCCTCGCGACGGGGTAGCTTAGGGCATTCCCCTGCAACGAGTTGCGTACGGCGACGGCTGCGGCTGCTGGCGATAAGCTGGGCGAAATTCTGGTCCGCGAAGGACTTATCTCGCAGGACCAGCTGAAAAAGGCCCTCCTGGAGCAGAAGAACTCCGGGATGCGCCTGGGCTACACCCTGGTCAAGCTCGGCTTCGTCGAGGAGACCGAGGTGACCAAGATGCTGGCGCGGCAGTACCGCATGCCGGCGGTCGACCTGTCCCGCTTCGAAGTTGACGCCAAGATCCTCAAGATGATCCCGCCGGATCTGGCGATGAAGTACACCGTGCTGCCGCTGAAGCGCGAAGGCCGCACGCTCACCGTGGCGATCTCCGATCCCAACAACGTCGCCGCGATCGAGGACATCAAGTTCATCACGCGCTGCGACATCTTCCCGGTCATCGCGGGCGAATACACGCTGCGCAACGCACTGGAGCGCTACTACGCCCAGTCCGACGCGCAGCTGCAGACCCTGCTCAAGGACATCTCGGAGGAGTCGGACCTCGAGGTCGTCGAGGAGGAGACCGACGAAGAGGTCAAGGCACAGGACCTGGCCGACGACGCGCCGGTGGTGAAGCTGATCAACGCGATCCTCACCGACGCCGTGAAGCGCGGCGCGTCCGACATCCACGTCGAGCCGTTCGAGCACGAGATGCGGGTGCGCTACCGGGTGGACGGCGCGCTGCACGAAGTCATGAAGCCGCCGATCAAGATGCGCGCGGCGCTGACGTCGCGCCTCAAGATCATGGCGATGCTGAACATCGCGGAGCGGCGCGTCCCCCAGGACGGCCGCATCAAGCTGAAGTTCGGCTCCAAGGTCATCGATTACCGCGTCTCCACGCTGCCGGTGCTGTTCGGCGAGAAGATCGTGCTCCGAATCCTCGACAAGGGGAACCTGACGCTCGATCTGCAGAAGTTCGGCTTCGAGCCCAAGGCCGAGGCGGATCTGCTCAAGGCCATTCTCAACCCCTACGGCATGGTGCTGGTGACGGGCCCCACGGGGTCCGGCAAGACCACCACGCTGTACTCGGCGCTGTCGCGGATCAACACGATCGACGTGAACATCATGACGGCCGAGGACCCGGTCGAGTACAATCTGATGGGCATCAATCAGGTGCTGGTCCGCAACGAAGTGGGCATGACGTTCGCGGCGGCGCTGAAGGCGTTCCTGCGCCAGGACCCGAACATCATCATGGTGGGCGAGATCCGCGACCTGGAGACCGGCTCGATCGCCATCAAAGCCGCGCTCACGGGCCACCTGGTGCTCTCGACGCTGCACACCAACGACGCCCCGTCCACGATCACCCGTATGGTGGACATGGGCATCGAGCCGTTCAACGTTGCCAGCGCCGTGAATCTGATCGTGGCGCAGCGGCTGGTGCGGCGCATCTGCAAGGACTGCAAGCAGGAGCACGAGTACACGGTGGAAGAGATGCACGCCTTCGGGATCGACAAGAAGGTGGGTCCCTTCTTCAAGGGCACCGGCTGCGATACCTGCGCCGGGTCCGGGTACAAGGGACGCCAGGGGTTGTACGAAGTGATGTCGCTGTCGTCGGCGGTGCGGCGTGGCATTCTCAAAGGC
>DATLWA010000026.1:0-5253 GCA_035576905.1 Gemmatimonadales bacterium | reverse complement strand
ACCGTCGCCGATGCCAGGGGGGCGCCGCCGTCGATCCCTTTCTGGCGCGGCGAAGCGCCCGGACGAACCGTCGAGCTCTCAGAGGAAGTCTCGCAATTGCGGGAAGAGATCGAAGGCCGGCTGGAGGACCCGGCCGCAACGGAACACTGGCTCGTCGCCGAGTGCGCCGTCGAGACGGAGGCCGCGCATCAGGCGGTCGAATACGTGCGTGCTCAGAAAGCGGCGATCGGCCTGGTCCCCAGCCAGCGGCGGATCGTCTTTGAGCGGTTCTTCGACGAAACGGGCGGGATGCAGATGGTGGTCCATGCGCCGTTCGGCGCGCGGATCAACAAGGCCTGGGGCCTGGCGCTGCGGAAACGGTTCTGCCGCAGCTTCAACTTCGAGCTGCAGGCGGCCGCGACCGACGACGCCATCATTCTGTCGCTCGGCCCCCATCACAGCTTCGCGCTGGACGACGTCTTCCATTATCTGCGTCCCAACACCGCGCGCGACCTGCTGGTGCAGGCGATGCTCGACGCGCCGATGTTCCAGAGCCGCTGGCGCTGGAACGCGACGCGCGCGCTCGCCGTGCTGCGGTTCCGCGGCGGCAAGAAAGTCCCCACGCCGCTGCAGCGCATGGAAGCCGAGGATCTATCCGCCGCGGTGTTCCCGGATCAGCTGGCGTGCCCGGAGAATCTCGTGGGCGACCGCGAGATCCCCGACCATCCGCTCATCAATCAGACGATCGCCGATTGCCTGACCGAAGCGATGGACTTCGCCGGTCTGGAGCGGGTGCTCCAGGATTTGACCGACGGCAAGCTCACGCTGGTGGCGCGCGATACGCCCGAGCCGTCGCCGCTGGCGCACGAAATTCTCAACGCCAAGCCGTTCGCCTTCCTGGACGACGCACCGCTCGAAGAGCGCCGCACGCAAGCGGTGATCACGCGGCGCGGACTTGACGTCAAGCAGGCCGACGACCTGGGCGCGCTCGACCAAAGCGCGATCGACCGGGTGCGCGAAGAAGCGTGGCCCGATCCGGAGAGCGCCGACGAGCTGCATGATGCGCTGATGGTGGGCGGCGCCCTGAACGCGCGGGAGGGCGTGGCGCGGGGTGCGGGGTGGCAGTCGCTGATGGATCAGTTGGTGCATGCGCGCCGGGCCACCGTGGCGAGCGTACCGGGGCAAGCGTTCTGGGTGGCGGCCGAGCGGCTGCCGTGGATCGAGGCGGTGCACGCGGGCGTCGCGTGCGAGCCGGCGGTGCAGGTACCGGAGCGCGAGCGGGCGACGACGTGGACGCGGGAAGACGCGTTGCGGGAGCTGGTGCGCGGGCGGCTCGAGGTGATCGGTCCCACGACGTCGGCGGAGCTGGCCGAGCTGTTCGGCGTAGCCCCGGGCGACGTGGACGTGGCACTGGCGGCGCTCGAGCACGAGGGCTTCGTGCTGCGCGGGCATTTCACACCGGGCCGGGCCGAGCTCGAGTGGTGCGAGCGGCGCCTGCTGGCGCGCATCCACCGGTACACGCTCGACCGGCTGCGCAAAGAAATCGAGCCCGTCACCGCCGCCGATTTCATGCGTTTCCTGTTGCGCTGGCAGCGGGTGGGCAGCGACGCGCGCGCCGAAGGGCCGGACGGACTCGCGGCGGTGCTCGAGCTGCTGGACGGCTACGAGCTGCCGGCCGCGGCGTGGGAGACGGAGATCCTGCCGGCGCGGCTCGTAGACTACGATCCGCTGTGGCTCGATGCGCTGTGTCTGTCGGGCCAAGTGGCATGGGGACGGCTGACGCCGCCCACCCGTGCCGCCGATGTCGGCACGCCGAGCCGGAAGTCCGGCCCGATTCGCACCACGCGCATCGCCTTGTTCCATCGCGAGCGCGGCGACGTGTGGCGCGCGCTCAATCCAGTGGCGGACTCGGCGGCGGCGTCACTCTCCCATCCGGGGCGCGCGGTGCTCGACATCCTGGAGTCGCGTGGCGCTTCGTTCTTCGGCGACCTGGTCAACGCCACCGGTCTGCTGCGCACCGAAGTCGAGAACGGTTTGGGTGAGTTAGTGGCGTGGGGTCTCGTGTCGTCCGACAGCTTCGCGGGGCTGCGCGCCCTGCTGGTGCCGTCGGAGCGGCGCCGGCCGGTGGGCGGCTTCGCGCGGCGCCGTGCCAAGACGGCGCCGTTCGGCGTGGAGACGGCGGGCCGCTGGTCGCGCATTGAGCGGCGGTCGCTGCTGCCGCCCGACCGCCTGGTCGAAACTCTCGCGTGGCAATTGCTACGGCGCTACGGTGTGGTGTTCCGCCGGCTGGTGGAGCGCGAGGGATTCCTCGCGCCGTGGCGCGACGTGCTGCGCGTGTTCCGGCGGCTCGAAGCGCGCGGCGAGATCCGCGGCGGCCGCTTCGTGGGCGGCTTCTCGGGCGAGCAATACGCGCTGCCCGAGGCGATCGGACTACTGCGCTCGGTGAGGCGGGATGCGGGGGAAGAGGGACGGGGAAAGGGGGAGTTGGTGGCAGTATGTGGCGCCGATCCATTGAACCTTGTCGGCATCATCACACCGGGGGATCCGGTGGCGGCGCTCGCGGGCAACCGCATTCTCTTCAGGGACGGCGTGCCCGTGGCGGTGCAGGAGGGTGAGAGCCGCCAGGTCCGTCTGCTCGCTCCGACACCGGGCGAGGATGCCGAAGAGCTGAAGAGCGCGTTGATCCGGCGGCGTGCGGCGCCGCTGGTGCGGGCGTATCTTGCGAAGCGGTAACACCACCATCAACCGGAGGCCGTCGCCATGAAGTTCACCAAGAACATCGGCATGCTGTTGCTCGGCGCGTGGCTCATCGTGCATGGCCTGCAGGGAGTCGTCAATTTCAACTTCTCCGGCCTCGATACCATCATGGCCGTCGTGGCAATCGCGGCGGGGGTGATGATCTTGCTAGGGAAGTGAAGCTGGTCGGCTGGATCGTAATAACAGAGCTCACCGTTGCCTGCGGCGCCGGGTGGCATCAGAAAGTCCCGGCGCCGTCGGGCGCGCTATCGTCACGGCAGCAGGTGCAAGTGTGGCAGGGAGGGAGCGCGCTGCGGTGGCACGCCGTGCGCATCAGTGCCGACTCGGTGAGCGGCGTCCCATTCCTGCGGCCCGTCAGCTGTGATTCCTGCCGGACCGGGCTGCCGCGCTCCAGCGTCGACTCGATCCGTCTGGGGAGCCCCGTGGCGGGATTCTGGAAAACGGTCGGGCTCGTCGTCGGGACGTTCGTGCTGGCGGGCTTCATCTACTGCTCCCAAGGGTGCTCCCCGGACTGACCGCCCTCATCCCCAGTCCTTCGAATCCGGCGCCACACGGCGCAACGACTTGAGAAACGAAAACGCAGAGCCGTTCTCGACATTGCCTTCCGCGATCCGCATTCCGCGTTGCAGTCCCCGCACCTCCTCCACCAGCACGTTCACCGTGCCGTCGTCCTTGGCGAGCGTGCCGGTGATCCATAGAAACGCCTCGCCCCGCAGTGGGGTGCGGCAACGCGCATAGACGTCGGGTCGCACGATGGCGTTGACCATGCCGCGCTCGTCCTCCAGCAGCACGAACACGAACCCCTTCGCCGTCTCGGGCCGCTGCCGCGCCACCACCAGCCCCGCCACCTCGACCCGCGCCCCATGCTCGAGTGCCGGCAGCCGATCGCTCGGCACGCGCCCAGGCGGCAGCGTACTGCCCAGCAGCGTGAGCGGATGCGCGCCCGTGGACAAGCCGATCAGGGCATACTCGGCGAGCATCCGCTCGTCCGTGGCGAGATCGTCGAAGGGCAGGCGGTCATAGGGCGAATCCAGCGCCAGCTCGAGCTGGCGGCGGCCCCGGCCTTGGCCTGAGCGCAGCGCCGCAGGCGGCAGCCACAACCCCAGCTGCCACAACAGCTCGCGCCGCGTCAGGCCGAAGCCGTCGCAGCCACCCACCCACAACAGGTTCTCGAGTGCCGCTCGCGACAAGGCAGGCGGCGCCCGTCGCACCAAGTCGCCCACGCCACGAAACGGCCCATGGCGCTCGCGCTCGGCGACCAACGCCGTGGCGGTCTCTTCGCTCCACTCTCGCACGAACCCCAGCCCCACTCGCAACGCTCTCCGTTCGACCGTGCACCACACGTCGCTCGCGTTGGCATCGGGGAGACACAGGTCGACGCCGTTGCGCTGCGCGTCGCGGCCCAGCACGTCGAGTGAGTAAAATCCCATCGGCTGGTTGTTGAACAGCCCGCAGTAGTACTCGACCGGATGGTAGTGGCGCAGCCAGGCCGATTGATAGGCGAGCAGGCCGAACGCCGCGGCGTGCGACTTGGGGAAGCCGAACTCGCTGAACGCGATCACCTGCGTGAACACCTTCTCGGCCGTCGCCGCGGACACACCGCGCGCCATTGCGCCGACACGGAACTCGTCCCAGAACCCGCCCATCAGCTCGCGGCTGCGCCGCCGGCTCATGGCGCGCCGCAGCGCCTCGGCCTGGCCCGCGGTGAACCCCGCGAGCGCCTGGCACACTTGCAGCACCTGATCCTGATAGAGAATCACGCCCAGCGTCTCACCCAGGCATTCGCGCAGCAGCGGATGGTCCACCGGCGGCTCGTACGGCGCGCCGCGCCGCGCGGCCGCGCGCTGGGCCTCGCGCCGTCGCACGTACGGATTCACCGCGCCGCCCACGATCGGACCGGGCCGTACGATCGCCACTTCGACGGCGAGGTCTTCGAGGTTGCGCGGCCGTGTGCGCCGCAACATCTGGATCTGCGCGCGACTCTCGATCTGGAACATGCCGACCGTGTCACCCGCGCAGATGCGGTCGAACACGGCGGCGTCGTTGAAATCGATGCGCGACAAATCGGGCGGTGCGCCTTCGCGCCGCGCGACGAGCTCGACGGTCTCTTCGACCAGCGAGAGCATGCCCAGCGCCAGGAAGTCGATCTTGACGAAGCGCGCGTCGTCGCAGGAATCCTTGTCCCACTGGCACACGACGCGATCTTCCATGGCCGCGCGCTCCAGCGGCACCAGCTCCACCAGCGGCCGGCTCGAGATGATCATGCCGCCAACGTGCTGCGACACGTGGCGCGGCAGTCCCGCGATTTCCTCGGCCAGCTCGCACAGCTCTTTCCATAAGGGAGCGTTGCGCCGGCCCTCGAAGCCGGGCAGCTGGTCCAGCTCGTCGGCCAGTCCGCCTGATCGCCGGTCCGCCAATTTCGCCACCTGCTCGATCTCTCCCGGCGGCAGGTCGAGCGCTTTGCCGATCTCGCGCACCGCCGAGCGCAGCCGGTAGGTGGGAACGAGCAGACCAGCC
>DATLWA010000025.1:0-8141 GCA_035576905.1 Gemmatimonadales bacterium | reverse complement strand
CAACCTGCGCGACGCGATCGCCGCGCAGCGCTTCCGCGAAGACCTGTACTACCGCCTGGCGGTCGTCACGATCGAGCTGCCGCGCTTGCGCGACCGCGGCGACGACCTGCTGCTGCTCACGAGCCACTTCGTACACCAGTTCAACGCGCGCCACAACAAGCAAATCCGCGCTGTGTCCGATCGCGCGCTCGACGTGCTGCGCCACCACGATTGGGTGGGCAACGTCCGCGAGCTGCGCAACGTGGTCGAGCGCGCCGTGATCGTGGCGACCGACGATACGCTGCGCGTCGAGCACCTGGCCGACGAGCTGCGCGGCGAGGAGTCGGCGCTGCCCGGCGCGGCGCCGGGCGGGCTGATGACCCTCGCCGAAGCGGAAGCGCGCCACATCGCGCGGGTGCTGGCGCACACCGGCGGCCAGATCAGCGCCGCCGCCGAGCTGCTCGGCATCCACCGCAATACGCTGACGCGCAAGATCCGGGAGTACGGCCTGTGAGAGTCGAGCAGGCGCTGGAGCTGCTCCCCGATCTCGAAGCGCTCGCGCCGTTGCGAGCGCTGCTCTTCTCGACCTCGCGCACCGACGATCGCGGCATGTGGGCGAGCGCCGGCCCGTACCTCACCGTGGGCAAGCGCGACGTGTCGCCAGCCGAGCTGCGCCGCCAGCTGAGCCGGGCGGTACGCACGGTGAGCGATCACGTCCACGCCCTGTTCACCCACTACGTCGACGCGCTGGAGCACCAGCAGGCGGGCGACTCCGGTGCCGCGGTGGCCGCGCTGCTCGCGGCGGGCGGCTTGGAGCAACAGGTCGGCCGGGTGCGGCAAGCGGAGGAGTGGTACGCCCTGGCCCTGGGCATCGCGGCCGGGCTGCAGGACCGCCGGCCGGAAGTGGGGGCCCTCGACGCCATGGGTCGCCTGTGTCTGTCGTTGGGCCGCTACGAGGACAGCGCGCGGAACTATCAACGCGCGCTCGCCCTCGCCGAGGCGGAGTTCGACCAGGCCGGCGCGATCACCGCGTCCCTGGGTCTGGGCGCGGTGGCGCTGGAGCGCGGCGAATGGGCTGGTGTGCAGGCCTGGTACAACCGCGCGCTGCGCCAGGCGGAAGCGGCGGCTGACGGCGCCCTGCTGGGCCGGATCCATCACGCCCTGGGCGAGCTGGACCGCCGCCGCGGCGACTCGGCCGCGGCCGTCGAACATCTGCGCCAGGCGCGCGAGCGCCTCGAGGCGGCGGCGGACGAGCACGAGGTCGCCCGCGTGCTGAACACGCAAGGGTTGGTGGATGGGGCGTTGGGTCGTGGCGCGGCCGCCACAGCCGCGTACCGAGAAGGACTCGCGTGGGTGCGCCGTGGTGCGTCCGACCCGGGGCTCGAGGTGTCGATCCGCCTCAATCTGGCGCAGCAGCAAATGGATACCGGTCAGCTGCTGGAGGCGGAGGAGGAGATCCGCCGCACCGAGCAGTTCGCCATCGCCGCGAGTCTCGCGACGCGACTGGTGCAGATTTACACACTGTTCGGGCGGCTGCGCGGCCGGCAGAAGGAGGAGACCGGCTTCGTCTTCTTCGAGCAGGCGCTGCAGCTGGCGCGTCTGCTACAGTGCGCGCCGATGGTGGAGGCCCAGGTGCTCTACGAGTACGGCGTGTTCAAGGAGAGCCTGGGTCAGGGGGAGGAGGCGCGGGCCTACCTCGAACGGGCGCAGGAGCTGCTCGAGGGGACGGGCGGCCGCGCCGACCTGGAGCGGGTCAAAGCCGAGTTGGGACGGCTCACGGCCTAGCTTGACACGCGCGCGGTCGCGCGACATTGTGACGGTACCGTCACACTTCGACCCGGCGGGCGGCTCGCAGCTTTGAGCCGCCCGCCGTTTTGTTGCGGCGCGTGTCAGTCCGGTTTCGCAGTCCGGTTCTCGAACGCGGGACGCGCGGGCGGTTTGCCGGCGCCCGTTTGCAGCGCGTTGAGTACTTCTTGGATCGCGCGGGCCAGCTGCGGATCGACGCCGCGCGCCAGCTGCGCCTGATCGTCCACCACCTCGATGTCGGGATCGACGCCGTGGCCCTCGGGGAACCACTCGCCCTTGGGGCTGTACTGGCGGAACGTCGGCACCGTGATGCCGCCGTTATCGACCAGCGGCGGCGTGCCGGTCAGGCCGATCAAGCCGCCCCACGTGCGCGTGCCGATCAGCGGTCCGAGCTTCGCCTCACGGAAGTAATACGGGAAGGCGTCGCCGCCCGAGCCGCTCCAGCCGTTGATGAGCATCACCTCGGGCCCGAAATGGCCGAACGGCGGCCAGCGCCAGTCTTTGCCGTCGCGCACCGCCCAGAATGCCAGGGCGGGGCGATCGAGCAGCTCGATAAAGCGGTCGGGAATCTGGCCCCCCGAGTTCCAGCGCTCGTCGACGACCAGCCCTTCCTTCTGATACTGTGACAGGAACTGCCGCAGCAACTCGGTCTGTCCGTCGACCCCGGTGCTGGGCACGTAGATGTAGCCGACGCGGCCGGCGGTCGCGGAATCGACGCGGCGGCGGTTGCCCTCGATCCATGCCAGGTTACGCAGGCGGTCGTCGCTGGCGAGCGTGGTGACCACCACGTCGCGGGCGCCCACAAGCGACGGCTTGTCGTTCACCGACAACCGCACCGTCTTGTTCGCGAGGCCGTCGAAGGCGGCCCAGGGATCCTGCGCCGGGTCGAGCGGCGCGCCATTCACCGCGAGCACGTAGTCGCCGGTGTGCACGCCCGCGCCGGCGAGCGGTGAGCGGACCTCGTTGTCCCACGGCGCGCCGTCGATGATGCGCTTGATGCGGTACGCGCCGTTCTCGAGCGACCAATCGACTCCCAACAATCCCACGCCGCGGTTGGGCGCGAACTCGACGTCGCCGCCGCCGCGATAGGTGTGCGACGACGACAGCTCGGAGATCAATTCACCGATCACGAAGTTCACGTCCCAGCGCGTCACGGCGTCGTCGAGGAGCTTGCCGTACTGCTGCCGCATGGCCGTCCAGTCGACGCCGTGCATGTGCGGATCGTAGAAATAGTCGCGCTCGAACCGCCACACATCGTTGAAGATCTGCCGCCACTCAGCCGCCGGATCGACGGCCATGACCATCTCGGCGGTGCGCAGCGGTTTGTCGAACTTCTGGCTCGCGGCGACATCGACGATGGCGAAGCGCGGGCCCTGGCGCACCAGGACCTTCTTGCCGTCGGCCGAGAGCTGGCCGTCGTCGGCGTTGTCCAGGACCGTCTGCTCCTTCCGGTCTTTCAGGTCCCAGTACACGAGCTGCGAGTGCGTGTCGTCGGGCGAGCCGGTGCGGGGACGGCGGACGTAGACCACCTTGCCGCTCGCCGCCTGCAGGTCGTCGTAGTTACCGGCGCCGATCGGCAGCACCACGGCGCGCTGCTCGAAGCCGTCGAGGTCGACGTTCACCGGCGCCGGGGTAGGGCTCGTGGTGTCGGCGCCCACGGCGGGCTTCTTGGCGCCCGCGGTGGCGGCGGGCTTGGCGGACCCCATCTCCTCATCGTCCTGCGGCGCGATGGGCGACGCGACGTCGGCGCGCAGCGGGACGGCGATCACGTTGGTGGCGTTGGGATAGATCCAGGTGTTGTCCATCGCGCTGTAGACCGGATCGAACGCGCGGTCGCTCAAGAAGTACAGATACTTGCCGTCGGGGTCGAACGCGGGCTGGCGGTCGTCGTAATAACCCGCGGTGACCTGGCGCGTCGTTCCGGCCCTGGCGTCGTAGAGGAAAATGGCGCGGTGCTGATTGTCGAGATCGCGCGCGTAGGCCAGCCAGCGCGAATCGGCCGACCAGCTCGGCACGAACCCCTCCAGCTGTCCCTCGAAGTAGTACAGGGCTTTGTCGACCTTCGTCAGCTTCTTGGTGGCGCGGTCGAACAGCCAGATGGTCATGGTCTGATCGATGAACACGATCTGCTTCGAGTCCGGCGACCACGTGGGGTTGTAACGGAACCCGGGGCCGAGGTGGGTCACCTGTTCTTCGCCGCCCGACCCGTCGGCGGCGCGCAGCGTCAGCTCGTATTCGCCCGACTGATCGGAGAAGTAGGCCAGCGTCTTACCGTCGGGCGACCACGCGGGGAACCGTTCCGCCGCGCCCGACGTGCGGGTGAGGTCGAGGATCATGCCGTGCTCGGCGGGGACCGTGAAGACGTCGCCGCGGGCTTCGAACACCGCCCGCTTGCCGCTGGGCGAGATGCCGGCGCCGTGAATGGCGCGGCCCACCGAATCGAGCTGCGGTCGCAGCGCGGCGCGGTCGGTCACGACCTGAATCGCGACCTCGCGCGGCTGCTCGTTTTTCAGATCGAGCAGGAACAACCGGCCGCCCTTTTCGAACACGATGTCGCTGGGGCCGACGGACGGGAAATGGATGTCGTAGTCGGTGTAGCGCGTCACCTGCCGCACCGTGGCGGAGTCGAGCGAGTACGCCCAGATGTTGGCGCGCTCGGCCGAGCCGCGGTCGGAGAGGAAGTACAGCGTGCGGCCGTGCCACATCGGCTGCGCGTCGTTGGCGTCGGTGGTGGAGAGGTTCTTCGCTTCGCCGGTCTTGAGATTGAAGAGCCAGATGTGCGAGGCCCAGCCGCCGCGGTAGCGCTTCCAGGTGCGGAAGTCCTGCGACTGCGGCATGTAGGCGAGCCACGTGCCGTCGTCCGAGATGGCGCCGAACTCGCCGTAGGGCACCGGCAGCTTCTGCGGCATGCCGCCCGTCTTCGCGACCGTGTAGATCTGGTTGTAGCGCTGCCGGCCGCTCTCCATGGACGACGCGAACAACACGGCGCGGCCGTCGGGCGTCCAGCCGAGCGCGCGGTCGGGGAACGGATGGTGCGTGAGGCGGCGGGGCACGCCGCCGCCCGCGGACATCACGTACACGTCGTCGTTGCCGTCGTAGCTGCCGGTGAAGGCGATCTCCTTGCCGTCCGGAGAGAACCGCGGGAAGGATTCTTCGCCGCGCGGCGACGAGAGCCGCACGGCCAGCCCGCCCGCCTTGGGCGCCACCCACACGTCGCCCGCGTAGACGAAGGCGATCTGGGTGGCGGACACGGCGGGCTGGCGGAGCATGCGCGCGTCGACTTGGGCGCGGAGCGGCGACGACGTCGCCGCAGCCACCGTGGCCGCGCAGGCCAGGGTGGAGAGCACACGGAATGGGCGCATCGGACGAACCTCTACCGAAGCTGCGGGGAATGGTGACGACGGCAGGACCGGGAGAGTGTGCGCCCCGGGCGGCCGGGTGTCAACCGGGTGCTACGCCGCGAGCAGGCGGTGCGCGGACGCGAGCGCTTCGCGCAGATCCGGGGCGATCGCCGCGGCGCGCTGGTACAGAGCTGCGACACCGGGACGGTAGTCGCGCAGCAGGATCGCAGCCAGGCCGAGCGCCCCGGCGGCGAACGTGACGTACGCGCGCAGCGCGCCGTCGCCGGTCCGCTCCAGACGCTCAGGGAAAACCCCCGCCCACCACAGCGCGAGGGCGCCGCAGTCGGAAGCGAGCTCGCCCCGCGCCACGGAATCCTCGGGCAGGGCGTCGATCGCATGGGTCCAGTCCGCGAGACCGGGCTCGAGCCGGCCGGCGACGCGGGCGGCGCGGGTCCGCAGCAGCGCGACGCACACCGACGCGCCGTAGTCGGCCAGCTCGGCATCGTATTCGCCGCGCGCGCGCAGCTCGGCCCGCAGGGGGACGTACCACAGCAGTGAGAAGGGCAGGGCGGGCGGCAGCGACGGTGCGGCGCGCACGGCGGAGAGCGCGCCGTCGGAGTCGAGGACGCGGTCCACGTCACCGGCATCGAGGGCCGCGGCGGCCTCCCGGCCTGCCGTCGCATCACGGCGGCCGATGCCCTCCACCAAACGGACCAAGTCATCCCAGGTGAGCGACTGCCGCACACTCGCAACGATCATGGCGTGCCTCCTGGACGTATAAGACACCGTAGTGGCAGCGCGAGCCGTGCCGTACGTCACAATACTGAATGGCCACGCCGCAGGTGCAATAGCAGCCGGGGTCTAGCACTCGCCCCGGTCTGCTGCCAGAACTCCTTGCGCGTGCGGCGGCGCTGCTTAGCGTGCAGTATGACGTCCATCACTCCGTTGGGATTGCTCGCTGGTCTGGCGGTCGGCGTGCTGGTTTCGTTCCTGTGGTTTCTGGTCTGGCGCATCGGGTACACACGTGCCGTACGGCTCGACGCGGTGCAGCGCAGCCAGGCGGTGACGGCGGGGAAAGTGTTCGAACAGCTCGTGCCCTACCTGCCGGGCTTCGCGTTCAATCCCAAGGACGCCCGGTTTCTCGGCAGTCCGGTCGATTTCGTGGTGTTCGACGGGTTGAGTGACGGCGCGGTACACCGCATCGTCTTCATGGAAGTGAAGACCGGGAGCGCCGAGCTGTCGCGGCGGGAGCGCCAGGTGCGCGACGCCGTCGAGGCGCGGCAGGTGGCGTGGGCGGAAATCCGGGCGGGAGGCTAGACGTGCCCCGCATTCTCGTGATCGACGATGACCCCGATGTGCGCGGGTCGCTCACCAAGATCCTGACGCGGGCGGGCTACGAGGTGGTGGCGGCGGCGGAAGGTGCGGCGGGGATCGAGCTGCAGCACAACGAGCCCGCGGATGTGATCATCACGGACATCTTCATGCCCGGCCTCGACGGCCTGCAGACGCTGCGTCAGCTGAAGAAGGAAGGTTCGAAGGTGAAGGTGATCGCGGTGTCGGGCGGCGACCGGACGGGCACGATGGACCTGACCGAGCAGGCGAGTTTGATGGGCGCGTTCAGGGTCCTCCACAAGCCCTTCGAGATGCAGGACGTCCTCGCGGCGGTGAAAGCGGCGCTGGACGCCTAGGCGCGGGCGACGGTCGCGATGGCCGTCAGCAGCTCACCCAGCGCGTAGGGTTTCATCACGGCCGGTTGGCCGCATTCCTCCAGGAAGCGGCGCGTCTCGTCCCGCGCCCGGTCTCCCGTCACGAACACGAAGCGCCGCGCCAAGTCGGGCCGCTCGCCCAGGATCTGCTCCCACAGGGCGCGCCCGCCGAGCTTCGGCATCTGCAGGTCGGTCAGCACGACGTCGAACGGCGGCCGCGCGGGCGAGGGTCCCAGCCGGCGGATCGCGTCGATGCCGTCCGCCGCCGCCGTGACCTCATGCCCTTCGCGCACCAGCAGCCGCTCCATCGCCTCGCGATTCACCGCGTCGTCGTCGATCAAGAGGATCCGCAACCTGGGCAGCCGCGGCGGCGCCGGCACCCGCACCGCGGGCGCGAGCGCGGTCTTGGGGAGCGTGACCACGACTTCCGCGCCGGTGGCACCGCGCGGCCGCAGTCGCACCGTCCCGGCCGCCGACTGCGCGAGCGCGCGGGCCAGCGCGAACTCCACTTCGCCGCCGCCCCCCGCGTGCGTGAACCGGAACGGCGACGCGAGCCGCTGCTCCGCCTCGGGCGACAGCGGCGCGCCCGAATCCCACAGCGCCACGGTGAGCGAGGGGCCCGTCTCCGAGAGCTCGATGCGCATCTCGCGCGGCGGCCGGCTGTCGCGCAGGCGGCGCAGCGCGAAGTCGAACAGCCGGCCGAACATCTCGGCGAGCTGCGGGGCGGGACACGCGGCGAGCGGCAGGTTGGGCAGCGTGCGCGCGACCTTCACGCCGAGCTCGCGCACCGTCACGTCGCGCTCGGCGAGGAGGCCGGAGAGCACGAGCGCCACATCGGCCGGCTCCGCCGCGCCGGCGGGGTGCTCGGTCAGATCGAGGAACTGGCGCGTGATCTCCGCCGCGCGCCGCACCTCGGCGTGCAGCGTGGTGAGCGCATGCGTCCGCTCGGCGTCGAGCGACGCGCCCTGCAACAGGTCGGCCAGGGCGGCGACGGCCGAGAGCCGGTTGTTGAGCGCGTTGAGCACGTTCGCGGCGTTGTCGTCCAGCGCCACGCGGCGCACGTCGGGACGGGTGACGCGCGGCGTGGGCGGCGGCGGGGGCGGACCGGGCGCGCGTCGCGCGCGGCCGAGCAGGAAGCCGAGCAGCGCGCCCACACCCGCGCCGAAGAGGAAAGGGACCCACAACGCCATGGCAGTAGGTTTGCCGCGGCGGCGTGCGCGCGCAAGGTGCTTGACCGCTTCGAGACGGGTTTCTAGCTTTCGCCCCTCGCCCTGGTGGTGAAACTGGTAGACACGCTGTCTTGAGGGGG
>DATLWA010000024.1:0-3482 GCA_035576905.1 Gemmatimonadales bacterium | reverse complement strand
CCCGACCCGGATGTAGTGCTCGATCCCGGAATACAGCCCTTCCGTGTTCTCCCGTACCAGCACGATGTCGACGTTCCGAAAGCGGCCGTTCTCGAGGATCGTGTGCGCGGGGCGGACGTTCGCGTAGAGGTCGAACGTCTTTCGCAGCGCGACGTTGATCGAGCGATAACCCTCGCCCACCGGCGTCTCGAGCGGGCCCTTGAGCGCGAGCTTGGTCCGGCGGATCGAGTCGAGCGTGGCATTGGGCAGCGGCGTCCCGGCCTTCTCGACCGCGGCCATGCCGCCGTATTCCTCGTCCCAGTCGAACTTGACGCCGAGCGCGTCCAGCACCTGCAGGGTCGCGGCCGTGATCTCCGGGCCGACGCCGTCGCCCGGAATCAGCGTCGCTTCGCGCGTCACGGCAGGCCCGGCGTGAGCGCCTTCACGGCGTGCGCCAGCGCCGTCCAGGGGTCGCGCCCCTCGCCGCGGGCGACGGTGCGCCAGTCGATCTTGCCGAGCCGCACGTCCACCAGGACCACGGACAGCTCCGCGGTGCCCACACCGGGCCCGGCCGGCCGGAACACCACCGCCGCCGGCGCCACCACGTAGCGGGCGCCGCTCAGCGCGCCCAGCGTACGCAGCTGCTCGCGCAGCGGGTCCAGCACCTCGGTCATGTTCTCGGCCCGCAGCACCGCCGTTCCGAGCTGGTCGGGATCGGTGGCGATGCCGGGCGCCCGGCGCGCCTCGCGCCGCAGCTCGTCGGGGAGCACCCAGTTGACCTCGGGCGTGCGCGTCGGCAGCAACGCCGCGATCAGGCTGTCGGCACGCAGCAGCGTGGCCCGGCGATCCGCCAGCAACGAGTCCCAGCCGAGCGCTTCGTCCGCGGCCACGAGCGGGATGGGGACCAGGCTCACGCGCTGGCCGGCGAGGCCGGCGGCGGGAAACGGCGTGGTGGGCAGCGGCGTCGGCGGGCCAGACGGCTTCTTGCCGCACGCCGCGAGGAGCGTGACGATCGCGACCGCACCGCGCACCAAGTATTTGTTTTGTAAGGGGTTAGTCACGCGCGCAATTTAAGCGAGCGTGAGCCCGCCGTCCACCACGATCGTTTGCCCGGTGATGTGCCGCGCCGCCTCACTGCACAGAAACACGATGACTTTGGCGACGTCCTCGGGCTCGGCCACGCGGCCCAGCACCGATTCACGCTCGGCCCGCTCGAGCACTTCGCGCGGCAGCTTGGTGAGCAGCTCGGTCTTGACGAAGCCCGGCGCCACGGCGTTGACGTTGATGTTGGAGGAGCCCAGGTCAACGGCCGCGGCCTTGGTGAGCCCGATGAGCGCGGCCTTGCTCGCCGCGTAGTTGGCGATACCGAAGCCGGGCCGGAACGCCTGGTGGCTCGCGACATTGACGATCTTGCCGTAGCGCTGCGCCCGCAGATGCGGCGCCACCACCTGGATGCAGTTGAACGCGCCGGTGACGTTGGTGTCCATCACTTCCTTCCACGCGTCAGGCGACAGACGCCACAGCGCGCCGTCGTGCGCGACGCCGGCGTTGTTCACCAGACAATGAATCCCGCCGAGGCGCTCGCGCGCTTCGGCGACGAAGTGCGTGACCTGCGCGTGGTCCCGCACGTCGCAGCGGCTGGAGTACACGGCGACGCCGAGCGCCTTGATGGCGGTCTCGGTGAGCAGCGCCTGGGCGGTGACGTCGCGTTCGGGGAGGTCGACATAATTGAAGGCGATGGCGGCGCCGCGCTGCGCGAATTCGAGGCAGGCGGCCCGTCCCAGCCCGGTGGCGCCGCCCGTGACCATGGCCACCCGGCCCTGCATCGTTTCCCCGGGCCCCCTGGGGTCCGGACGCTCCTGCACCACGGCGGCGCCGGCCGGCGCCGGCGCTTCCCGCGCGGCGAGAGTCCAGGAGTATCCAGCCAAGCTGGGCAACCTACGGCGCCATTTGAAGAGCGGCAAGCCGCGCCGTAACTTAGCGGCCATGCGACGTCTCGCCGCGATCGTGATGTGGAGCGTCATCGCCGCGCTGGGGGCGGCGGCGTTCGGCGTGCTCGCGCTGTCGCGCGGCGAGCCGGTCAATGCCGCGTGGCTGCTCACCGCCGCGGTCTGCACCTACGTCGTCGCCTACCGGTTCTACTCGAAGTTCCTGGCCGAGCGGGTGTTCGCGCTCGACCCGCGGCGCGCCACGCCGGCCGAGCGATTCAATAATGGCCGCGACTTCGTGCCGACCAACAAGTGGGTGCTGTTCGGCCATCACTTCGCGGCGATCGCGGGTGCGGGCCCGCTGGTGGGCCCGGTGCTCGCGGCGCAGTTCGGCTATCTGCCGGGGACGTTGTGGTTGGTGATCGGCGTCGTCTTGGGTGGAGCCGTGCAGGACTTCACCATCCTCGCGTGCTCGTTGCGGCGCGACGGCAAGTCGCTGGGCCAGATGGCGAAGGAAGAGATCAATCCGGTCGCAGGAATGACGGCCATGGTTGCGGTGCTGTTGATCATGGTGATCCTGCTCGCGGTGCTGGCGCTGATCGTGGTGAACGCGCTCAAGGCGTCGCCCTGGGGACTGTTCACCATCGCGTGCACCATCCCGATCGCCCTCTTGATGGGCTGGTGGATGAAGTCGTTCCGGCCGGGGCGCGTGGGCGAGGCGTCGGGCATCGGCGCCGTGCTCCTGGTGCTGGCGCTGGTGGGCGGCGGCTGGGTATCGCGCAGCCCGGCGCTCGCCGCGTGGTTCACGCAGAGCGGTCCCACGCTGGTGTGGCTGATGATGGCGTACGGGTTCGTCGCGTCGGTGCTGCCGGTGTGGATGCTGCTGGCGCCGCGCGACTACCTCTCGACCTTCCTCAAGATCACCACGATCCTGGTGCTCGCCCTCGCCATCCTCATCATCCTGCCGCCGCTCCGGATGCCGGCGCTGACGCCGTTCGCGACCCTGGGGGAAGGCCCGGTGTTCGCGGGCAAGCTGTTCCCGTTCGCGTTCATCACCATCGCCTGCGGGGCGATCTCCGGCTTCCACGCGCTGGTCAGCTCGGGCACGACGCCCAAGATGCTGGCGCGGGAGCCCGACGCGCGGCTCATCGGCTACGGCGGCATGCTCATGGAGTCGTTCGTGGGCGTGATGGCGATGATCGCGGCGTGCACGCTCGAACCGGGCGTCTTCTTCGCGATGAACACCACGCCCGCCGCCTTGGCGCAGGCCTCCGACGTGCTGCAGCACGCCGGGTTCGTGGTGTCGCCCGATTCGATGCAGGCGCTCGCCGCCCAGATGGGCGAGGCGACGCTGGTGGCGCGCTCGGGCGGCGCGCCGTCGCTGGCGGTGGGGATGGCGCACATCTTCTCGCAGGCGGCGAGCACGCTGGGCGGCAGCGGCTTCACGGCCCTGTGGTATCACTTCGCCATCATGTTCGAGGCCCTCTTCATCCTCACGACGATCGACGCCGGCACCCGCGTGGGCCGCTTCATGCTGCAGGAGATCGTGGGACACGCCTGGCCGCGCTTCGGGCA